>NZ_JBMIRS010000199.1:0-33745 GCF_049198005.1 Paracidovorax sp. MALMAid1276
CCCCGGCTGCTTGCATGGGCACGAGCCCATACGGCGCATCCGAGGCATCCACTCATCCCGATTACGCTCCAACGCGATCCCCTGGGAGATCGTAAACACGTTCTTAGGGTCCATCATGTCCCTGGGCTTGATCCAGGTCAATGTGCCTGCAGGTTGCGAGCGATAGGCTCGATGCATGTCAATCTTCGGAGCCGAAGCGCTCGCAGAAACTGCGCCCGATGCTCCCACCGCGCCGGGTGCCACATCGGATGTCGCACCGGGTGCCGCTGCAACCGCGGGGCCCGCACAAGCACCAGGGCCGGGCCCGGACCCGGACCCGGACCCGGACCACGTACATCTGCTGGACGACCCGCAGGAGTGGCCCGCGTTTGGCCGCCCCTGCACGCCGGCCAATGGAGACCGCACCGCGTGGGAATCGCATGTGGTGCTCGAAGGCATGCACTGCGCAGCCTGCGCCCTCACCATCGAAGACGCCCTGCGTGCGGTGCCGGGCGTGCAGCAGGCCGACGTGAGCGCGGCCACGCGCCGCGCGCGTGTGGTGTGGCAGCCGGGCCGGGTGCTGCCATCGCAGTGGATGGCCGCCGTGCAGCAGGCCGGCTACCGGGCCGTGCCCGCCATGGACGCACTGGCGCGCGAACGGCGGCGGCAGGAAAGCCGGCGCGCGCTGTGGCGCTGGCTGGTGGCGGGCTTTTGCATGATGCAGGTCATGATGTACGCATGGCCTGCGTACGTGGCGCAGCCCGGCGACCTCTCGCAAGAGATGGAGCAGCTGTTGCGCTGGGCCTCGTGGGTCATCACGCTGCCCATGGTGGCGTTCTCATGCGGTCCATTCTTCGCCAGCGCGCTGCGCGACATCCGCCAGGCCCGCGTCAGCATGGACCTGCCCGTGGCGTTGGGCATGGCCATCACCTTCGCCGTCAGCACGGCGGGCACCTTCGACCCCGCAGGCCTTTTCGGCCGGGAGGTGTACTACGACTCGCTGACCATGTTCGTGTTCTTCCTGCTCACCGGGCGCTGGCTGGAGCTGCGCCTGCGCGACCGCACGGCCGGCGCGCTGGAGGCGGTGATGAACCGGCTGCCCGACAGCGTGGAGCGGCGCACGGCCGACGGCCGCCTTGAGCGCGTGGCCACGCGCCGCCTGGCCGTGGGCGACACCGTGCGCGTGCTGCCTGGCGAGGCGTTTCCGGCCGATGGACACATCACGCTGGGCAGCACCCACGCCGATGAGGCGCTGCTGACGGGCGAGTCCACGCCCGTGCCACGCACCGTGGGCAGCGCGGTCGCTGCGGGCAGCTACAACCTGCAGGCGCCGGTCGAGGTGCGCGTGGACCGCATAGGCGGTCAGACCCGCTTCGCGCAGATCGTCGCGCTGATGGAAAGCGCATCGCTGCAAAAGCCCCGACTGGCGCAGCTGGCCGACCGCATCGCACGCCCGTTTCTGGTGGCCGTGCTGGCCGCCGCCACGCTGGCCGCCGCGTACTGGTGGCCCGCAGACCCGGGCCACGCGCTGATGGTGGCGGTGGCGGTGCTCATCGTCACCTGCCCCTGCGCGCTGTCGCTGGCCACGCCCGTGGCCATGCTCACGGCCGCAGGCACGCTGGCGCGCCACGGCGTGCTGGTGCGCAACCTGCAGGGGCTGGAGGCGCTGGCCCATGTGGACACCCTGGTGTTCGACAAGACAGGCACCCTGACCCGCGACGGAATGGCACTGCAGGCCGTGCGCACGGCCCCCGGCTGGAGCGTGGAGGCGGCCCAGGGCCTGGCAACCGCGCTGGCGCGCCATTCCATGCACCCCGCGTCGCGTGCGCTGGTGGCTGCAGCCTCGCCCGCCGTCCTTGCTGCTGCGGGGCGCTGGTCCGTGGCGCACGTCCGGGAGGACGCGGGCCTGGGGCTTTCGGCCACCGTGAGTTCGGCCACCGTGGGAGATGGCACCGGCGATCTGTCCGGGTGCGAAGTGCGGCTGGGCTCGGCCCGCCATGCCAACGTGGCCCCGCAAGATGGCGCTGCCGCCATGCAGGTGGTGCTGGCAGTTCAGGGGCCGGACGGCCAAGGCGTGGAGCTGGCGCGCTTCCATTTGATGGAGGACCTGCGCCGCGAGGCCCCGGCCGTGGTGGCTGCGCTGCAGCGCGGGGGCGTTGCCGTGCATGTTCTGTCCGGCGACCGCGCGCCGGCCGTGCGGCGCGTGGCCGTGCGCGCGGGCATCGAGCACGCGCAGGGCGAATGCTCGCCGGCGGGCAAGCTGCAGAGCCTGCAAGCGCTGCAGGCGGGTGGGCGCCAGGTGGCCATGGTGGGGGACGGCCTGAACGACGGCCCGGTGCTGGCCGGCGCCCACGTGTCGTTTGCGTTTGGCCGTGCGGTGCCGCTTGCGCAGTCGCGCTCAGATTTTGTGGTGCTGGGCGACAGCCTGGCGCTGGTGCCGCAGACCGTGCTGCTGGCCCGCCGCACCCTGCGCGTGGTGCGGCAGAACCTGTGGTGGGCGGCGGCCTACAACGCACTGTGTGTGCCGCTGGCGGTGGTGGGCTGGATGCCCGCGTGGCTGGCCGGGCTAGGCATGGCGCTCAGCTCGCTGCTGGTGGTGCTCAATGCCGCGCGGCTGGCGCGCGGCCTGCCGCCCATCGTGCCATCCGATGGGCCGAATCGGCCCGCTGCTGCGCAGGCCGGTGCCCGCCCCGCCGCGCTGTCCCCCGCCAGCCTGGAGACCGTGTGATGGACATTCTTTACCTGCTCATTCCCTTGTCCGTGCTGCTGGTGCTGCTCATTCTGGGTGGGCTGTGGTGGGCGGTGCACCACGGCCAGTTCGAGAGCATCGAGCACGAAGGCGAGCGCATTCTCCGCGACGGTTGACCTGCATCAATGCGGTCATCGACACGCTGCAACACACTGTGTCTGCATGACAAAGAGGTGCCCGATGGATTCTCCAACAACAATGGCTGCGCACTACAACGACACCGTGGTGCGGCAGTTTTCTATCATGGCCGTGGTCTGGGGGGTGGTCGGCATGCTGGTGGGCGTATTCATCGCCACGCAGCTGGCCTGGCCTGAGCTCAACTTCGGCATTCCATGGCTGAGCTACGGGCGCCTGCGCCCGCTGCACACCAACGCGGTGATCTTCGCGTTTGGCGGCTGCGCGCTGTTTGCCACCAGCTACTACGTGGTTCAGCGCACCTGCCAGGTGCGGCTGTTTGCGGCACCTCTGGCCGCCTTCACGTTCTGGGGCTGGCAGCTGGTCATCGTGGCGGCTGCCATCAGCCTGCCGCTGGGCTACACGTCCGGTAAGGAATACGCCGAGCTTGAGTGGCCCATCGACATCCTCATCACGCTGGTGTGGGTGTCCTACGCGGTGGTCTTCTTCGGCACCATCGGCATGCGCAAGGTGCGCCACATCTACGTGGCCAACTGGTTCTTTGGCGCGTTCGTCCTGGCCGTGGCCATTCTTCACCTGGTCAACAGCGCGGCGGTGCCTGCCGGCTGGATGAAGAGCTACTCGGCCTATGCCGGCGTGCAGGACGCCATGGTGCAGTGGTGGTACGGCCACAATGCCGTGGGCTTCTTCCTCACGGCCGGCTTCCTCGGGATGATGTACTACTTCATCCCCAAGCAGGCCGGCCGCCCGGTGTACAGCTACCGCCTGTCCATCGTGCACTTCTGGGCGCTGATCTTCACCTACATGTGGGCCGGCCCGCACCACCTGCACTACACCGCGCTGCCGGACTGGACGCAATCGGTGGGCATGGTGTTCTCGCTGATCCTGCTGGCGCCCAGCTGGGGCGGCATGATCAACGGCGTGATGACCCTGTCGGGCGCCTGGCACAAGCTGCGTGACGACCCCATCCTGCGCTTCCTGATCGTGTCGCTGTCGTTCTACGGCATGTCCACCTTCGAAGGGCCGATGATGTCCATCAAGACGGTCAACGCCCTGAGCCACTACACCGACTGGACCGTGGGCCACGTGCACTCTGGCGCGCTGGGCTGGGTGGGCCTGATCTCGATGGGCTCGCTGTACTACCTGGTGCCCCGGCTGTTCGGCCGCGAAAAGATGCACTCGGTGCCCGCCATCGAGCTGCACTTCTGGATGGCCACCATCGGCATCGTGCTGTACATCGCCGCCATGTGGATCGCCGGGGTGATGCAGGGCCTGATGTGGCGCGCCGTGAACCCCGATGGCACGCTGACCTACACCTTTGTGGAAAGCGTGAAGGCGAGCTATCCCTTCTATGTGGTCCGCGTGGCTGGGGGCCTGCTGTATCTGGGGGGCATGCTGGTCATGGCCTGGAACGTGTGGATGACCGCGACCTTGGGACGCTCGGTCACGGTGCAGATTCCCGCCTTGCAGGCCGCCCGCGCCTGAGCCCGCAGAAGAGAACAACCATGTCTGACAACCGCACCCCCGCTCCGGCCGGCTTCTCGCACGAGAAGGTCGAGACCAACAATTTCCTCATGATCGTGCTGATCCTCCTGGTCATCGCCATTGGCGGCCTGGTGGAGATCGTGCCGCTGTTCTTCCAGAAGTCCACCACCGAGGCCGTGAAGGGCGTGGAGCCCTACACCGCCACCCAGCTGGTGGGGCGCGACGTTTACATCCGCGAGGGTTGCTACAACTGCCACTCGCAGATGATCCGCCCCTTCCGCGCCGAGACGCTGCGCTACGGCCACTATTCGGTGGCGGGCGAGTTCGTGTACGACCACCCCTTCCAGTGGGGCAGCAAGCGCACCGGCCCCGACCTGCACCGCGTGGGCGGCAAGTACAGCGATGAGTGGCACCGCATCCACCTGATCAACCCGCGCGACGTGGTGCCCGAATCCAACATGCCCGCCTACCCCTGGCTGGAAAAGAGCGTGGTGGACCCGGCCAGCGTGGCACCGCGCATGAAGGCGCTGCGCACCGTCGGCGTGCCGTACACCGAAGCGCAGATCGCAGCAGCCGCCGACGAGGTCAAGGGCAAGACCGAGATGGATGCGCTGGTCGCCTATCTGCAGGTCATGGGCCGCGCGCTCAAGTAAAGGAGACCCGCCATGGACATCACCACCATGCGCATCGTCGCAACGCTGGCCTGCCTGGCCGTATTCATCGGCATCTGTGTCTGGGCCTGTCTGCGCAGCAACCGGGGGCGGTTCGAGGAGGCGGCCCGGCTGCCCTTCGAGAACGAATGACGGCCCCCACTTCCAGAACGAGAACATTCCATGAGCGACTTCACCAGCAATTTCTGGTCGGTCTTTGTGACCGCGCTGACCCTGGTCGGCATCATCGCCTGCGGCGTCCTGCTGTGGATGGCAGGCCGCAAGAAGGTGATGGCGACATCCGACAACACCACGGGCCATGTGTGGGACGAAGACCTGGTGGAGATGAACAACCCCCTGCCGCGCTGGTGGGTGTGGCTGTTCGTCATCACCATCGTCTTCGGCCTGGGCTACCTGGCCGCATACCCGGGCCTGGGCAGCTTCTCGGGCCAGCTGAACTGGACGCAGAAGGGCGAGTACGACGCCGAAATGGCCCAGGCCAAGGCTGAGCTTGAGCCGCTGTATGCGCGCTTTGCGTCGATGAAGCCCGAAGACATGGCGGCGGACGCCCAGGCCCATGCCATCGGCGAGCGGCTGTTCATGAACAACTGCGCACAGTGCCATGGGTCGGATGCGCGAGGCAGCAAGGGCTTTCCCAACCTGGCCGACAACGATTGGCTGCACGGCGGCACGCCCGAGAAGATCCGCGAGACCCTGGAAAAGGGCCGTGTCGGCAGCATGCCGCCGATGGCCGCTGCCGTGGGCTCGGCGGAAGACATCCGCAACCTGTCGCACTATGTGCTGAGCCTGTCCCGCAGCCCGCATGATTCCCTGCGCGCGTCGCTGGGCAAGTCCAAGTTTGGCGCCTGCGCCGCCTGCCATGGCATGGACGGCAAGGGCAACCAGGCGCTGGGGGCTCCGAACCTCACGGACGACATCTGGCTGCACGGCTGGGGGGAGGCCGCGATCACCGCCATCATCAATAACGGCAAGGTCAATGAAATGCCGGCGCAGGCCGACAAGCTGACCGAGGCGCAGATCGGCGTCCTGGCCGCCTATGTGTGGGGCTTGTCGAACGGCAAGCAGGCCAGCGCGGCGCGCTGACCCCCAGCCTCGGGCGGCGCGCCGTCGCTGCCCCGGGTTGGCTCACAGATGCTCCAGGCAGTGCAGAGAAGCGACAACACCATGAAGCCCTCCAGCGAGTCCGCTCGCAAAGTCATTCCCATTGCGCCGGTCGCGGCCGAGGCTTCCGCCGCGGTCGAGATCGTCTCGTTGTACGAGGCGCAAAAAAAGATCTATCCGCGCTCCATCAGCGGGTTGTTCGCGCGCTGGCGCTGGGGCATGGTGGTGCTGACGCAGCTGGTGTTCTACGGGCTGCCGTGGCTGGAGTGGGGGCAGCGCCAGATGGTGCTGTTCGACCTCGGAGCGCGGCGGTTTTACCTGTTCGGCCTGGTCCTCTACCCGCAGGACTTCATCTACCTCACGGGCCTGCTCGTCATCTCTGCGCTGTCGCTTTTTCTGTTCACCGCAGTGGCGGGGCGGCTGTGGTGCGGCTTTACCTGCCCGCAGACGGTGTATACCGAAATCTTCATGTGGATAGAGCACCACGCCGAAGGCGACCGAAGTGCGCGCCTGCGGCTGGACAAGGGCCCATGGACCTTCGAAAAGATCCGCAAGAAGTTCGTCAAGCAGGCGCTGTGGCTGGCGGTGGCGGGCTGGACGGGTTTCACCTTCGTCGGCTACTTCGTGCCCATCCGCGAGCTGGGTGGGGAGTTGCTGGCGCTGCAGGGCAGCTGGCAGATTTTCTGGGTGCTGTTCTACGGCTTGGCCACCTATGGCAACGCGGGCTACATGCGCGAGCAGGTGTGCAAGTACATGTGCCCTTACGCCCGCTTTCAGAGCGCCATGTTCGACAAGGACACGCTCATCGTCAGCTATGACCGCGAGCGGGGTGAAATGCGCGGGCCGCGCAAGAAAGGCGTGGACAGCAAGGCCCAGGGGCTGGGTGACTGCATTGACTGCTCCTTGTGCGTGCAGGTCTGCCCTGTGGGCATCGACATCCGCAACGGCCTGCAGTACGAATGCATCGGCTGCGGCCTGTGTGTGGATGCCTGCGATACCGTGATGGACAAGGTCCAGTACCCCAGGGGGCTGATCCGCTTTTCCACCCAGAACGGTCTGGCCCACCGCTGGGGCCGACCCCAAATGCTGCAGCGTGTTTTGCGCCCGCGTGTGCTGGTCTACACCGCCGTACTGGCGGCATTGTGCGTGGCGATGCTGGCCAGCCTGGTCACGCGCATGCCGCTGAAAGTGGATGTGGTGCGAGACCGCGCCGCGCTGTCCCGCATTGTTGCGGGCGGCAAGCTGGAGAACGTCTACCGCCTGCAGGTCATGAACGCCACCGAGCAGCTGCAGCGCTACCGCATCACGGCCCAGGGGCTGGCGGGGCTGGAGGTGGCTTCGGACGCCGAGGTGGAGGTCGGGCCCGCCGAGTCGCGCTGGGTGCCCGTGCGGCTGCAGATTCCCTACGGCTCGGCGGCCCCGGGGTCGCACCCGGTGCAGTTCGACGTGCAGGCGCTGGGAGCCGCCGCGCATGTGCGTGAGAAGTCCGTGTTCCTGGTGCCGCGTTGACGCGGTATGCGCTGCCTGAGCAGCCTTGCGCTGCGGCCTGGTTGACATCGCCATGGATTGGCTGGATCGAATATTTAGGAGTTGCTTTCATGCCTATAACCCGCACCCCAACCCTTGAGACCCCGCCGCTTGCGTCGGGCCCGGTTGTCCCGTCCGCCCCGTGGTGGAAGTTTGGCCACGTGTGGCTGGTCATTGCCGGCCCGGCCATCGTCATCGTGGCCGGGTTCGTCACGCTGTGGCTTGCGCTGTCGCGGCCCGACCCGGTGGTGGCGGAGGACTATTACCGCAAGGGGATAGAGATCAACCAGACGCTGGAATCCCCCGAGAAGGCCCTGGCCCCCGCCATCAAGGGACGCAACCATGCCGCCACCCCGGCGCGGGATCAGCCGCGCTGAGCACGTGCGGCCAGTTCGAGCCGCGGGGCCCTCATCGGATGCCGGCAGGGTGCTGGCGTCCGCCAACGGAGACTACAACGATGTGGACACAACGCCTGATGTGGATTGCATGGCCCGCCTTCCTGATGGCGGGCGTGCTGGAAATGCTGGTCTTTGCCCTGGTCGATCCGCACGACCTGCACTGGTTCGGGCAGCCGCTGGCGCTGTCGCGCCAGGGCGTCTATACGCTGGCGTTCTTTGTCTTCTGGTGCGTGACAGCGGCCGCGGGTGCGTTGACCACGCTGTTGTCCCTGTCGCCGTTCGAGGTCAACCGCTGCCCCGTACCCCACGACGAGCGTCCCCAGGACTGCCGCAAGAACGGCGACGCCTGTCGGTGATGTGCCGGAGAAATGCGGCAGGAGCGGGGAAGAAACGGGGCAGGGACGGGACCGCAGGAATGGGACCGCAGGAATGGGGCGTGATGCGCGGCGGGCCGGGCGCCTCAATGGCAGGCTTGCTGGCTGTTGACGATGCGCTTGAGCGCGTCGGTGTCCAGGATGCGCACGTGGCGCTGCTTCACCTCGACGATGCCTTCTTCCGCAAACTTCGAGAACGTGCGGCTCACGGTTTCCAGCTTGAGGCCCAGGTAGCTGCCGATTTCTTCGCGCGTCATGCGCAGCACCAGTTCGGACTGCGAGAAGCCCCGCGCGTGCAGGCGCTGCACCAGGTTCAGCAGGAAGGCTGCCAGCCGCTCTTCGGCGCGCATGCTGCCCAGCAGCAGCATCACGCCGTGCTCGCGCACGATCTCGCGGCTCATGATCTTGTGCACATGGTGCTGCAGGGCCGTCACTTCGCGCGACAGCTCTTCGATCCGGTCGAAGGGCATCACGCACACTTCGGCGTCTTCCAGCGCGACGGCATCGCAGGTGTGGTGGTCGTTCACGATGCCGTCGAGCCCGATGATCTCGCCCGCCATCTGAAAGCCCGTGACCTGGTCGCGCCCGTCTTCGGTGGCCACGCAGGTCTTGAAGAAACCGGTGCGGATGGCATACAGCGACGTGAAGGTCTCGCCGTTGTGAAACAGCGTGCCGCCCCTTGGCACCTTGCGGCGAACGGCCACCACCTCGTCGATGCGCTGCAACTGCTCCTCGTTCAGCCCCACGGGCATGCACAGCTCGCGCAGGTTGCAATTGGAGCAGGCGACTTTGATGGTGAGCGGATTCATAGGTGCGTGAAAGGTGGTGTTTCAAGCATATCGCCGTCTGCGCGCGATGCAAGAAAATTGCGCCGCACCGGTTCGCGAATGACATGCATCAAATTGTCCCTGCAAGAGCGTGGGCATCACTTGATGTGGGTCAAGGACGCCGGAGATCGTCCAGGGCACAGTGGGGCGTACGCAAGGATTTTCCACCCATGACCGCTGTTTCGCCCGATCTTCTGCGCCGCTTCGACGTGCCTGGGCCCCGTTATACGTCCTACCCTACGGCCGACCGGTTTGTGGAGGCCTTTGGCGAGGACGACTACGTGCTTGCGCTGCAGCAGCGCCGCCTGGGCGCCGCAGCCAAGGCCTTGCCGCTGTCGGTGTATGTGCACATCCCGTTCTGCGAGTCGCTGTGCTACTACTGCGCCTGCAACAAGATCATCACCAAGCACCATGACCGCGCCGATGGATACCTGCGCTACCTGAGCCGCGAAATCGGCCTGCACACCGCGCACTGCGGCACGGGCCAGGTGGTGAGCCAGCTGCACCTGGGCGGCGGCACGCCCACGTTCCTGTCAGACGCGGGGCTGGGCGAACTCATGGCCATGCTGCAGCGCAGCTTTACGCTGGCACCGGGCGGCGAATACTCCATCGAGGTGGACCCCCGCACCGTGACGCCCGAGCGGCTCGCGGCGCTGGCCGATCTGGGCTTCAACCGCCTGAGCTTCGGCGTGCAGGACTTCGACGCGGAAGTGCAGAAGGCCGTGCACCGCATCCAGCCCGCCGAACAGGTGTTTGCGCTGGTCGACGCCGCGCGCGGGCTGGGGTTCGAGTCCATCAACGTGGACCTGATCTACGGCCTGCCACGCCAGACCCCCGAGTCATTCGACCGCACGCTGGCGCAGGTGGCCCGGCTGCGTCCCGACCGCATCGCGCTGTATGCCTACGCGCATCTGCCCGAGCGCTTCAAGCCGCAGCGGCGCATCGTGCCGGCCGAGCTGCCGGCGGCGTCTGCAAAGGTGTCGATGCTGTCGCGCTCGCTGGACGCCTTCCTGGACGCCGGATATGTCTACGTGGGCATGGACCACTTTGCCCTGCCCACCGATGCGCTGGCCGTGGCCAAGCGCCAGGGGCGCCTGCACCGCAACTTCCAGGGGTACAGCACGCAGCCCGACTGTGACCTGATTGGCCTGGGCGTCTCGGCCATTGGGCGCGTGGGCGCCACCTACAGCCAGAACGCCAAGACCCTGGACGAGTACTGCGACTTTCTGGACCAGGGCCGTCTGCCGGTGGTGCGCGGCCTGGCCCTCACGCGTGACGACCTGGTGCGGCGCTCCGCCATCATGGCGCTGATGTGCCAGGGCGAGTTGCTGTTCGAGCCCATGGAGCAGGCCTGGCTGATCGACTTTCGCCACTACTTCGCGGCCGAGCTGGTGCAGCTGGAGGCGATGGCGGAGCAGGGGCTGGTGACGATGGGGGCCGAGGGCATCGAGGTGACGGCCATGGGCTGGTTCTTCGTGCGCGGCATCGCCATGGTGTTTGACCGCTACCTGCAGGCCGACCGCAACCGTGCGCGCTTCTCGCGCATCATCTGAAGTGATAGGCACATTTGCTAGCGAACTTGTAGCTGTGAGCGCTTTCTGCATAAGGGTTTCAGCAGATTTTCGTCTCAATCTCAATGGTGGCAAGCGCTGACCGCTATCAAATTCGAAGCAAACCCTGTTTTTCACCTCCGTTCGCCCATGCTTGCCGCCCTTGCTTCCACCGCCTTGCTCATGGGGCTGGTCGGCGGGTCCCATTGCCTGGCCATGTGTGCGGCGCCTTGCAGTGTGCTGACGGGGCAGGGCGGGGCACGGCCGCCGCATGCGTCGCAGGCTGCGCAGGCAACGGGTGAGGCCGAGGCCGGGCAGCCCGTCCAATGGATGCCCCGGGGTGGCGTAGCGCGCCGGGCAATGGCGTTTCATGCCGGGCGGCTGGCCGGGTATGCGGCCGCAGGGGCGCTGGCCGCGTTGGCGATGGACAGCCTGGCCTGGCTCACGCAGCAAACCAGTGCGCTGCGCCCCGTGTGGACGCTGATGCACGTCGCGGTGATGGCCTGGGGGCTGATGATGATGGTGCAGTCGCGCCAGCCCTTGTGGGTAGAGCAGGCCGGGCGGGCGGTGTGGGCGCGCGTGCGGCCCTGGGTGGGCGCACCTGGGGGCGTGCTGGTGGCGGGCGTGCTCTGGGCATGGATGCCCTGTGGGCTGCTCTACTCCGCCCTTTTGGTGGCCGCGCTCAGCGGCGGCCCGGTGCAGGGCGCGCTGACCATGGCGTTCTTTGCGGCGGGCAGTGGCCTGTGGCTGGCGGGCGGGCCGTGGGTGTGGAGCCGGGTGCGTGGTCGCCTGAACGCCGCCCGCGCCGAATGGGGCACCCGCCTGGCAGGGGGCATGCTCTGTGCGGTGGCCTCCTGGGCGCTGTGGATGGACTGGATCTACAAGCCCTCACTCTGGTGCAGGTAGTCGCACCTTGCGTCCCGCTGTTGCAGCCGTGCGACGCTGTAAGGGCTTGCACTGACCGCGCGCGCAAGGTCGCTGCGCACAATGTCACGTAACTGTTGCCGTGCCGCAGCGGCGCCACGGCTGGTTCCCTCGGGCTGACTTAGGATGCAGGGATAATCTGTGTAACCATTGGTGGCATGGATATCCCCCTGTTACGCAAACCTTGAAGTGAACTCATCCATCCTCATCGACATCAGCCAGCTGCGTGTCGGCATGTACATCCAGCTGGATGTAGGCTGGCTGCACCACCCGTTTCCGGTGAGCAGTTTCAGGGTGGCCTCGGCAGAACAGATTGCCACGCTGCGCGAGTTGGGCCTGACCGAGGTGCGTTACGTTCCCAAGAAGAGCGACCCTGAATTGAAGGAGTTGGTGCCCGCCGCCTGGAGCGTGCCCGAAATGGCAGCGCCAGCGCCCGCCAATGCGCTGGACGGGGCCTCCGGCACGGTGGCGCCTGCGGTGGACCAGGAAGCCCTGCGGCGCCGTGCATTGCTGGATGCGCAGAACCGCGCCCTGGCCGCATGCAACCAGCGGTTCACCGAGGCGACGCGCCAGTACCAGGCGCTTGAGCGGTCGGTGTCCGAGCGTCCCGACGAAGCGCGCGCCAAGGGCGAGGCCCTGGTCTCCGGCTGTGTGGCCGACCTGCTGGAAAACGGCGATTCCGTCATCCGCCTGCTGTCCGAAGGGGTGGGCGAGCGCAACGGACTGCATCCCATCAACGTGATGGTGATCGCGCTGCTGCTGGGCCGCTCGCTGGGCATGCAGGGCGATGAATTGCAGACCCTGGGCGTGGCCGCACTCGTGCACGACCTGGGCAAGCTCAAGCTGCCGCCCAATCTGCGGCAGGCCACACCCTCCATGATCCCCATGGAGCGCACCCGCTACGAGACCCATGTGGGCGAATCCGTGGCCTTTGCGATGCGCATGGGCCTGGCGGACCCGATCGTGAAGGCAATTGCCCAGCACCATGAAATGGCGGACGGTAGCGGGTTTCCCCTGCGGCTGACCGGCCCGGCGCTGGGCCGCAACAGCCAGGTCCTCGCCCTGGTGAACCGCTACGACCGCATGTGCAACCCTGCCATGGGGGTCGATGCGCTCACGCCGCATGAGGCGCTGTCGGTCATCTTTGCGCAGCTCAAACCCAAGTTCGATTCGGTGGTGCTGGGGGCCTTCATCCGCATGATGGGCGTTTACCCGCCGGGCTCGATCGTGCAGCTGGTCAACGACCGCTACGCCATCGTGGCCTCGGTCAATTCGTCGCGGCCCCTCAGGCCCAAGGTGATCGTGCACGACTCGCGCGTGCCCAAGGACGAAGCCACCATTCTTGATCTGGAGACTGTGCCCGAGCTGGGCATTCGCCGCAGTCTCAAGCCCGTGCAGCTGCCGCGCGACGCGCTCGAATACCTCTCGCCCCGGCAGCGGATCTGCTACTTTTTTGAGCGCGCCGTCATGCCCGAACCGGACGAGGCCACTGCGTGAGCCGCGCGCAAGCTCCTGCATGGCTGGACAGCCTGCTTGAGGCCGTCTGGCTGGTGGACGAGAAAAGCCTGCTGATCCTGCATGCCAACGAACCGGCGCAACGCCTGGCCGCGCAGCCGCTGGCCGACATGGTGGGGCAGTCGGTGCTGCAGCTTGCAGCCACCCCCCAAGACCAGGCTTTCTGGGCCGAGCCGGCCGACGTGGTCGCCAACGGCATTCATTCGCATACCAGCCTGCTGCGCGCCGATGGCTCGCTGATACCGGTGGAGCGGCGCGTGACGCGCGTGCCGCGGGACGCCGATGCGGGCGGCGGAACGCAGTTCATGGTGACCATGCTCGACCGAAGCGTGCAGGACGCCACCGAGCGCGAGCTGGAGACCCTGCTGTCCGAGCTGCGCGCCACGCTCGATTCGGCGGCCGACGGCATGCTGGTGTGTGGCCTGGACGGACAGGTGCGGGCCTTCAACCAGCGCCTGGCGCAGCTGTGGAGCATTCCCCGCGAGCGCCTGGTGCAGCGCGACGATGCGGCCGTCTATTCGCACATGTCCAGCCAGGTGGTGGACGCGCGCCTGTATGCCGACCGGCTGGCAGCGATTGCCCGCGAACCCATGCAGGAGAGCACGGACATCCTGGAGCTGCGCGGGGGCACGGTGCTGGAGATGCGCACGGTGCCGCAGTTCAGCCAGGGGCGGCCCGTGGGGCGCGTGTATTCCTACCGCGACATCACGCGACAGACCGAGATCCAGGCCAGCCTGCGCCTGGCGGCGCGAGTGTTCGAGTCCAGCCTGGACGCCATCTTCATCGCCGACAGCCAGCACCGCATCCTGCGCATGAACCCCGGCTGCGAGCGCCTCGTGGGCCCCTCGGCCGCCGCATTCGAGGGCAGCACGGCGGCATCGCTGTTTGGCGGCGGCTCGGATGCCAGCTTCATGGAGCAGGTGTTCCAGGGCTGGGCCACCGACGGATTCTGGGAGGGCGAGCTTTGGCTGCCGCGCGACAACGGGGCGTATTGCGCCGTGCAGCTGTCGTGGGTGGCCCTGCGCGACGACGAGGGCCGCCTGGTGCAGAGCATCGGCTTCATGCGCGACCTCACCCTGCAGCATGCCGCGCAAAAGCGCATCGAAGAGCTGGCCTACAGCGACGTGCTCACCGGCCTGCCCAATCGCCTGCTGCTGTCACAGCGCGTGGACACGGCGATCCAGGGAGCGCGCCAGTCGGACACGGGCTTTGCCATTCTGTTCCTGGACCTTGACCGTTTCAAGATCATCAACGACTCGCTGGGCCACCCGTTTGGCGATCGCGTACTGCAACTGGTGGCCGAGCGCCTGCAGACCTGCCTGCGCCAGACCGACATGCTGTGCCGCCTGGGCGGCGACGAGTTCGTGATCTATCTGCACGGTGGTGATGCCGCCGTGGCCGAGAGCGTGGCGCGCCGCATTCTGGACGACATGCTCAAGCCTTTCACGCTCGACAGCATGGGGTTCTCCATCCAGTGCAGCATCGGCATGGCGCTGTACCCGCAGGACGGCGCAACGCTGGACGACCTGATCAAGCAGGCCGACACCGCGATGTACCGCGTGAAGGACCGGGGGCGCGGCAGCTACGGCTTCTACCAGCCGCAGATGAATGCCAACTTGCTTTCGCGCATGCAGATGGAGCACGCCATGCGCCAGGCACTGGGCCTGCAGCGCATGGCAGTGCACTACCAGCCGCAGGTCAATCTGGTGACGGGCCGCATCACGGGCGCCGAAGCGCTCATCCGCTGGACCGACCCGGAGTTTGGCGCCGTGTCGCCGGCGCAGTTCATTCCCCTGGCCGAGGAATCCGGCTACATCGTCACCCTGGGCGCCTGGGTGATGGAACAAGCAGTGCGCGAGGCTGCCGTGTGGATGCACAGCGGCACGCCCATCATGGTGTCGGTCAACGTGTCGGCGCTGGAGTTTCGCCAGCCCGATTTTGTCGAGCGCATCACCCGCCTGCTGGCTGTGCACCAGCTGCCGCCCACCCTGCTGGAGCTGGAACTTACGGAAACCATCCTGCTGCAGGACGCGCAGGAGATGGAGCAGCGCGTGCGTGTGCTGGCCGACCTGGGCATTGGCCTGGCCATCGACGACTTCGGCACGGGCTACTCCAGTCTGGCCTATCTCAAGAAGCTGCCCATCCACAAGCTCAAGATCGACCAGTCGTTCGTGCGCGGCCTGCCCGATGACGATGGCGACCGGGCGATCGTCAGCGCCATCATCAGCATCGGGCGCGCCATGCACATCGAGGTGGTGGCCGAAGGCGTCGAGACCGCCACCCAGCAGGCCGTGCTGCAAGCCATGGACTGCGACCACTACCAGGGCTATCTGTGCGCGCCCGGCCTGCCGGCCGAGGCGTTCCGTGCCATGCTGGCCAAGCCACCACTGCAGCCCAGGGCCACTGCCGGCAACAAGCGCGGCACCGCCAAGAGCCGGGTTGACAAGCACTGAGGGCGGCTGCGGCCCAGGGTCGCCGCGCCGGCAGCCGGGGCTTACGCCGCCGTGATGCCCTTCCAGAACATGTAGGCCGCCAGGCCGAACAGCAGCGACGCGAACACCCGCTTGAGCTGCTTGACCGGCAGGCTGTGCGCCGCCTTCGCGCCCAGCGGGGCCGTGAGCACGCTGCAGGTGGCGATCACGGCCAGCGCGGGCAGCCACACATAGCCGAGCGACGCGGGCGGCAGGTTGGCCACGCTGAACCCGCTTGCCACGTAGCCCACCACGTTGGCCAGCGCAATCGGAAATCCGAGCGCCGCGCTGGTGGCCACGGCATGGTGGATGGGCACGTTGCACCACGTCATGAAGGGCACGCTGACAAAGCCGCCGCCAGCGCCCACCAGGCCCGACAGGAATCCGATCACGCCCCCTGCGGCCACCTGGCCTGCGCCGCCCGGCATCTGCCGCGACGGCGCGGGCTTTTTGTCGAGAAACATCTGGGTGGCGGAGAAGCTCACGAAGAGCCCGAAGAAGATCGCCAGGAACGAACCCTTGAGCAAGGCAAACACGCCCAGGCTGGCCACCATGCCGCCCAGCACGATGCCCGGCGCCAGGCGCTTGACGATGTCCCATTGCACGGCGCCGCGCTTGTGGTGCGCGCGCACGCTCGAGATCGACGTGAACATGATCGTCGCCATGGAGGTGGCAATGGCCATCTTCACCGCGAGGTCGGGCGCGACCTGCTGGCCGCCCAGGATGTAGGTGAGGAAGGGAACCAGCAGCATGCCGCCGCCGATGCCCAGCAGGCCGGCCAGAAAACCGGTGGCGAGGCCGAGCACGGCAAGTTCAACGATCAGGACAGGATCCAGCATGGCGCACCAAGGAAGTGGAGGAAAGAACGCAGCGAAGCGAGGCCGGGAAAAATGCGGCCCGCGCGAACCCGCTGTGGCGAGACGCACAGCGGGTGCAGCGGGCGCATGGGGGGAAATCAGGTGTCCGCGGATGCTACCGGACTCTCATCCTGAACCGGGGGTTCAGGTGGGCGAGGGCAGCCTTGCATTGGGTTCATCTGACGCGAGATGATCACGCTTGCTGGGCGATATACCAAGCCCGAGCTCATTGAGCATTGGTTCAAGGAAATATAAAGCCCGGCGGCACCGCAGACACCTCCATTGTAGGCGCTCAGGGGCGGCAGATGCGAAGCGCGGGCTTGGGGTGGGGGCAAGCCGGTGCAGCTTGCCGGGTGCGTTGCCGGGGTCCTAGAGCAGGCGGCCGTCGTCGCCCAGGGCCTGGTCCAGGCGCTGCACCAGGCTCTGCAGCCGTTCATGGTCGGCATCGGGCAAGAGCGAGGCCTGGGGGCTGGCTTCGCCTACCGGGCCGGGGCGCTGCAGTGCCGGTGCGGCAGCCGCGGGCTGCGCGGCGCGGGCGGCAAGGTCGGCGGCCTCGCGGTCGGCAATTTCAAACGCCAGGTTCAGTGCGGCCAGCACGGCGATGCGCTCGCGGGCGCGCACCTTGCCCGCATCGCGGATGCGGGTCATGGCGGTGTCGACGCGCTCCACGGCATCCAACAGGCGGCTCTCGTGGCCCTCGGGGCAGGTCAGCAGGTAGCTTTGCTGCAGGATCTGCACCTCGATCTGTTTCATTCGGCGTCTTTCGTGGCGGGGGCTGCGGCGGGAAGGCGTTCGAGCAGGGCGTCCACGCGGGCGCGGGCTGCGCTCAGGCGGGACTTCAGCGAATCCCGTTCATGGGTGAGAGCCGCCACCTGCTCGGTCAGCAGGGCGTTGGTGCGCTGCAGCTCTGCATGGCGCAGCAGCAGGCGTTCAACGCGCTCCGCGATCTGGTCGGTGGGGGACGGTAAGGCCATAGAGCCTTTCATTGTAGGGTTGCGGCTTGCAAACGGCCGTAAAATCCCGGCGTTGGTGCTCGCGGTGTGGTTCGCATGCCGCAGTTCAACGGGAAGCAGGGAGGCGCCGCCCCACAGGGCGCGCCCAGCCTGCGCTGCCCCCGCAACGGTCAGCGGACGAATCACCCGATTCTCTTTTCATCCACATGCCACTGGGTGCCTTGAACAAGCACCTGGGAAGGCGTTGAAGAGTGTTCCGCCAGCCCGGATACCGGCCAACACGGTGGTTGCTTGCGAGCTGCTTTTTTGGGAAGAAGCACCTTGCGCGCAGCCGTATCACCCAATTGCTGGCGGGGAGGCCGGCTCGGGTAGTGCCTGTCAACCTTCACTCCATGAAAATCCGTACCCTTCGTGCGCGCATTGCGGCGCCGCTGTGCCTGCGCCCCGCCGTGCTGGCCCTGGCTGCTTTTGGCGCGTGCGCCGTGCATGCGCAGTCAACCGACACACCCGGCGCGGTGCAGGTGGCGCAGAACCTGCGCCAGCCCTCGCTCGCCGAGACCGTGGTCACCGCCACGCGCACCCCGCAGCCCCTGTCCGACCTCGTGGCCGACGTGAGCATCATCGACCGCGAAACCATCGAAGCCAGCGGCACGACCGGCTTGGCCGATGTGCTGGCGCGGGTGCCCGGCATCGAGATCTCGCGCAACGGCGGCCCCGGCACCACCACCAGCGTGTTTCTGCGCGGCGCGGAATCGCGCTTCACCGCCGTGTACATCGACGGCGTGCGCATGGATTCGCAGTCCACCGGTGGCGCCGCGTGGGAATCCATCCCGCTGGCGCAGATCGACCGCATCGAAGTGCTGCGCGGCCCGGCCGGCGCCGTGTATGGCTCGGACGCCATGGGCGGCGTGGTGCAGATCTTCACCAAGCGTGGCGAGAACGGCGTGGCGCCGTATGTGGGCATTGGGCTGGGTACGCACGGCACACGCAAGGCGGAAGCCGGCGTGAGCGGCGCCAGCGGCACCCTCGACTACGCGCTGGGCATTGCGCATGAACGGAGCAAGGGCTTCAGCGCCCGCACGCTGGCCACGGCCAACCCGGACCGCGATGGCTACGAAAGCACCTCGGGCAGCGCGCGCGTCGGCTTGCAGCTCAACAGCGTGCACCGGCTGGAGGGCACGCTGTTGGTGAACGACCTCAACAGCGGCTACGACAGCAGCCCCACGGCCGATGACCGCAACCTGCACCAGCTGCACGCGCTGGGCCTGAACTGGCAGGCGCAGTGGTCCGCGCACTACAAGACGCGGGTGCAGATCACCGATTCGCGCGACCGCTACGAGACCAAGCCCTCGGTCTATCTCACAGACACGCAACTGCGCGGCTACCTGTTCCAGAACGAATGGCGCCAAGGTCCGCACCTGGTCACGGCTGCGCTGGAGCGCCGTGAAGACCGGCTGCAGAACGCGCCCATCGACCGCAAGCGCTCGCAGGACGCCCTGGCCCTGGGCTACGGCTACACCGCCGGGGCGCACAGCGTGCAGGCCCACCTGCGGCACGATTCCGACAGCGAATTTGGTGGCAAGGGCACGGGCAGCGTGGCCTATGGCTACCGCTTTGCCCCCCAGTGGCGGGTCACGGCATCGGCGGGCACGGCCTTTCGCGCGCCCACGCTGTACCACCGCTTCAGCGAATACGGCGTGGGCTCGCTCAACCCCGAGAGCAGCCGCAACGTCGAACTGGGCCTGCGCTGGGCCGAAGGCAGCAGCAGTTTCTCTGTCACGGCCTACCGCAACCGCGTGCAGGACCTCATCACCTTTGGCCGCCCTGGCCCCTGCGCGTCGACCTTTGGCTGCTACATGAACACCGCGCGCGCCGAGTACAAGGGTGTCACGCTGGCCGCGTCACACAAGCTGGGCAGCGTGCAGTTGCGCGGCTCGATCGACCTGCAGGACCCGCGCGACCTGGATACGGGCAAGCAGTTGCGCCGCCGTGCCAAGCGCCATGCAACGCTGGGGGCTGACACGGTGATCGCGGGTTGGACCGTCGGGGCGGAAGTGCAGGCCTCGGGGCACCGTTTTGACAACGATGCCAACACCCTCCGGCTGGGCGGCTACGGCCTGGTCAACCTGTATGCCAGCACCCGCATCGCGCGCGACTTCACGCTGGTGGCCCGCCTGGACAACGCGGGCGACAAGCACTATGAAGTGGCCCGCACCTATGCCACGCCCGGCCGAGTGGCCTATGTGGGCGTGAAATGGATGCCGCAGTGAGCCTTCCGGCTCAGGCCGTTGCGCGTTGCCCGGCGCTGCTGATTGCAGCCCCGGCCTCGGGCCAGGGCAAGACCACCGTCACCGCTGCCCTGGCGCGCCTGCATGCACGCCAGGGGCGGCGTGTGCGGGTGTTCAAGTGCGGGCCGGATTTTCTGGACCCGCACTGGCTCCAGCTGGCCAGCAGGGCGCCGGTGCACCAGCTCGACCTGTGGATGAACGGCGAGGCCGACTGCGCGCAACGCCTGCACGATGCGGCGCGCGATGCTGATCTGATCCTGATCGAGGGCGTGATGGGCCTGTTTGACGGCAGCCCGAGCGCGGCCGACCTGGCGCAGCGCTTTGGCGTGCCGGTGCTGGCGGTGGTCGATGCCTCCGCCATGGCGGGCACGTTTGGCGCATTGACCTTTGGCCTGCGCCACTACCGGCCGGGCCTGCCCTGGGCCGGGGTGCTGGCCAACCGCGTGGGCAGCGCACGCCATGCCGACATGCTGCGGGACGGCCTGCAGGATGCCGACGACTGGATGGGCGCACTGATGCGGGTGCAGGCCGCCGGCCATGCGCCTGCAGCCGCCAAGGCCGCTGCCGCACTGCTGCCCGAGCGCCATCTGGGCCTGGTCGCCGCCCATGAACTGGACGACAGCCTGCAGCGCCTGGACGCGGCTGCCGATGCCCTTGCTGCCACGCCCCTGGGCCAGATGGGACTGGATGAGTTACAGCGCTGGACGGTGGATTTCCCAGCGCCTGCATTGCCCCCCGCCGTGCCGCCGCTGCTGGCAGGCCGCACCGTGGCCGTGGGGCGCGATGCCGCGTTCTGCTTCATCTATGCCGCCAACCTGCAATGCCTGCAGCAGATGGGCGCGCGCGTGGAGTTCTTCTCGCCCCTGCGCGATGCGAACCTGCCCGATTGCGACGCCGTGTGGCTGCCCGGCGGCTACCCCGAGCTGCACGCTACGCAGATCGCCGCCAACACCGGCACGCAGGCCAGCCTGCGCGCCCATGTGGCCGCTGGCCGGCCCCTGTGGGCCGAGTGCGGCGGCATGATGGCCTTGTTTGAATCCATCACGCTGGCCGACGGCAGCACGGCGCCGCTGTGGGGGCTGCTGCCCGGGCGCGTGGCGATGCAAAAGCGCCTGGCGGCGCTGGGCCCGCAGCAGCTCGCGCTGGCGGGGCACACCCTGCGCGGCCACACCTTTCACTATTCCACCTGCGACAGCAGCGCCCCCGTGGTGGCCCGCACGGCGCGCCCGCACGAATCGGCAGCGCCGGATGCGGGCGAGGCGCTGTATCGGCAGGGCAGCATCCACGCCAGCTACTTCCATGCGTGGTTCCCCTCCAGCCCCGAGGCGGTGGCGCAATTGCTGGGAGGCGCATCCGCATGACCATCACCACCGAACTGATCCTGGGCGGGCAGAAAAGCGGCAAGTCCCGCCGCGCCGAGCTGCTGGCGCGCGACTGGCTGGCGCAGTCTGCCGACCACCGTGCGGTGTTGATTGCCACGGGCGAGGCCTGGGACGACGAGATGCGCGAGCGCATCGCCCGCCACCAGCGCGACCGTGCCGAGCGCGTGCCCGGCCTGCAGACCGTGGAGGAGCCGCGCGATGTGGCCGCCGCCATCGTGCGCCTGGCCACGCCGCAGACCCTGCTGGTGGTGGACTGCCTCACGCTGTGGCTCACCCACTGGACGATGCCCGTGGGTGGAGAGGCAATGGATTTTGATAAAAAACAGGCCCTAGCGCTTGACTGGCAAGCGCAAGCAGCTATGTTTTTGGGAGCAGTTCGGAAATCCCCCGGGCCCGTTGTTCTGGTGGGCAACGAGATCGGCCTGGGGGTCATCCCGATGGGGCGCGAGGTGCGCGGCTTTGTGGATGCGCTGGGTACGCTCAACCAGCAGGTGGCCCAGGTGTGCCCCCGCGTCACGCTCATGGCCGCCGGCCTGCCCTTGACCTTGAAAGAGCCTCATTGATGAAACCCACCCCCGTGCGCCGCATCCTCTGGGTGATCGCCATCGTGATCGCGCTCGGCCTGCTCATGGCCGGGCTGGCGCAGGCGCAGCCCGTGCGCATCCAGGACGACAAGGGCCGCGAGATCTCGCTGCCCCGCCCGCCGCAGCGCATCGTGAGCCTGCTGCCCTCGCTGACCGAAAGCGTGTGCGAGCTGGAGCAATGCCACCGCCTGGTGGGGGTGGACCGCTATTCCAACTGGCCCGAGGCCGTGGTCGGCAAGCTGCCCAAGGTGGGTGGTGGCCTGGACCCGAGCATCGAGGCCATCGTCGCGCTCAAGCCCGACGTGGTGCTCATGTCCGTCAGCTCGCGCGCCAGCGACCGGCTGGAGGCGCTGGGCGTCACGGTGGTGCAGCTGGAGCCCAAGACCCATGCCGATGTGCGCCGCGTTCTGGGCGCCGTGAGCGACCTGCTGGGCGTGCCGCGCGCGCAGGGCTCAGACCGCCTCTGGCGCGTGATCGACGCTGGCGTGCTGGCAGCGGCGCAATCGCTGCCGCCCAAGGCGAAGAATGCGCGCGTGTACTTCGAGGTGAGCCGGGGGCCGTACGGCGCGGGCGAGGCGTCGTTCATCGGCGAGACACTCACCCGGCTGGGCGTGCGCAATGTGGTGCCGGCCGCGCTCGGCCCGTTCCCGCGCCTGAACCCCGAATTCGTGGTGCGCGCCAACCCCGACATCATCATGATCGGCAACCGCAGCATGCAGGCCATGGTGCCGTACCCCGGCTGGGCCAGCATGCGCGCCATCCGCGAAAACCGGCTGTGCGTGTTCGGCCCCGGCGACTCCGACGTGGTGGTGCGCCCCGGCCCGCGCATGGCCGAGGCCGCCCGCATCATGGCGCGCTGCATTGCGGACCAGGCTTCATGACCCGCCTACACGCCGATCTGCCCACAGGCTCTGCCACCCGCCGCGCCGCCTGGTGCGCCGCCTGGCTGCTGCTGGCCAGCGCCGTGCTGGCGGTGTGCGGCGCCAGTGTGGGCAGCACGGGGTTTGACAGCGTGCTGCGCATGCACGGCGACCCGGTGGCCTGGCAGATCGTGTGGGACATCCGCCTGCCGCGCACGCTGGGCGCGTGGCTGGCGGGCGCGCTGCTGGGCCTGTCGGGCGCGGTGGCGCAGGGGCTGTTTCGCAATCCGCTGGCCGACCCCTATCTGCTGGGCAGCGCCTCGGGCGCGGCGCTGGGCGGGGCGGTGGCGATGGCGATGTTTGGCGTGTCGCCGGTGGCCGCGCAGTGGATGGCGCGCATCGGCATCACGGGCATGGCGTTTTTGGGCGCTGCGGGGGCGGTGGTGCTCACGCTGATCCTGGCGCGCGGCGTGCAGCACACCTTGCGCCTGCTGCTGGCGGGCGTGATTGTGGGCGTGGTGCTGGGTGCGCTGCGCGACCTGGTGGAGCTGGCCTCGCCCGACATCCTGCAGGCCATGCAGGCCTTCACGCTGGGCAGCACCGCCTTTGTGGGCTGGATGGCCTGCGTGCTGATGGCGGCCGTGTGGGCGCTGTGCGCGGTGGTGGCCTGGATGCTGGCGCGCGCGCTCGACGGCCTGACCCTGGGCGAGGCCACGGCCGCCAGCCTGGGCCTGCCGCTGTTGCCCATGCGCGTGGGGCTGGTGGCCGCCATGGCGCTGGCCACGGGCACGGCCGTGGCGCAGACGGGGCTCATCGCCTTTGTGGGGCTGGCCGCGCCGCACCTGGTGCGCTCCATCGTGCGCGTGAAGCACGAGCGGCACATCGTGCTGGCCAGTCTGATGGGCGCGGTGCTGCTGATGGCGGCCGACATCCTCGCGCGCTGGGTGCTGGCGCCGCAGGAGCTGCCCGTGGGCGTGCTCACCGCGGCGCTGGGCGGCACCTACCTGCTGTGGCTGATGCACCGGCGCACGGCGCAAGGCGGTGTGCTATGAATTCAGTAGCTATCAGCGCCCACCAGATAAGCGCCAGCATCGGAAATCGCTTGATCTTGCAGGGCATTGACCTGCAACTGCCCGCCGGGCGCTGGACCAGCATCGTCGGCCCCAATGGTGCCGGCAAGTCCACCCTGCTCAAGGTGCTGGCCGGGCTGCTGCCACGCGCAGCGGTGCAGGGCGAGGTGCAACTGCTGGGCCGCCCGCTGGCGCAGATTCCGGCGCGCGAGCGGGCCCGGCAGCTTGCGTGGCTGGGCCAGAACGAAGGCTCGGCCGACGACCTCACCAGCTACGACGTGGCCATGCTGGGCCGCCTGCCGCACCAGCCCTGGCTGGCCCCGCCGGGCGCGGCCGACCACGCGGCCGTGGAGCAGGCGCTGCGCACCACCCAGGCGTGGGACTGGCGGCACCGCCCGCTGTCCCAGCTGTCGGGCGGCGAGCGCCAGCGCGTGCTGCTGGCCCGTGCGCTGGCCGTGCAGGCGCAGGTGCTGCTGATGGACGAGCCCCTGGCCAACCTCGACCCCCCGCACCAGACCGACTGGCTGCACACCATGCGTGCGCTAGTGGACGCGGGCGGCACGGTGGTCAGCGTGCTGCACGAGGTGTCGCTGGCGCTGCAGGCCGACGACATGGTGGTGATGGCGGGCGGTCGCGTGCTGCACCAGGGCGCGTGCGATGCACCCCTCACCCACGCGGCACTCGAAGAAGTGTTCGACCACCGCATCCAGGTGCGGCACCTCGACGGCCTGTGGATGGCCCTGCCATCGCTGCGGCGCAAGAACAACCAATGAAACAACCTATGAATTGAGGGAGCGGAATCATGAACATTGAATCGGGTTTTGCGCAGGTCGCGCAGTCGCTGTTGTGGCCGGTGCTGGTGCTGGTGGGGCTGGCCTTTGTCTACGCGCTGTGGGCCGGTGGCGCCACGCTCATGGAGGCCTGGCAACGCTGGCGCCAGCCGCAGTACCGCTCGCTGCGCGTGGCGCCCGGGCTGTCGATGGAAGAGCTGGAGCTGCAACTGGTGCGCCAGGTCGAGCCCGTGCGCCTGCTCAGCCGCCTGTCGCCCATGCTGGGGCTGATCGCCACGATGATCCCGCTCGGCCCCGCGCTGCAGAGCGTGGCGGCGGGCAACGGCCAGCAGGCGCTGGCCGTGTTCAGCGGCGCCTTTGCGGGTGTGGTGCTGGCGCTGGCGGCCGCGTCCGTGGGGCTGGTGGTGTACTCGGTGCGCCGCCGCTGGCTGCTGGCCGAGCTGCTGGTGGTGCGCAAGGAGCGCGGGGTGGCGCAATGAGCTTGAAGCACCTGCATGTGCTGGCTGAGGACGACGACGACCCGATGCTGTCGGCCGTGAACCTGGTGGATGTGTTCCTGGTGCTGGTGGTGGCGCTGCTCACGGCGGTGGCCGTGCAGAGCCAGACCAGCGCCCATGACAGCGTGACCATCATCCGCAACGCGGGCCAGCCCGACATGGAGGTGGTCGTGCGCGAGCAGGGCAAGGAAGTGCGCTTCAAGGGCGCGGGCAGCGCGGCGCAAGGGCAGGGCGTGCGCGCGGGCGTGGCCTATCGGCTCGAAGACGGCAACATCGTCTACATCCCCGAAACTGGCGCGGCACCCGCACAAGCCGCCGCGGCCGACCCTGTGAAGCCATGAAGGCGCTGGCTCTGCGTGCGGCGCTGTGGTGCCTGCTGCTGGCTGCGCCGCTGGTGCAGGCCGCCCTGCCTGCGAAGTCAACGCAGGCTGCGCCCGTGCTGCTCTGGCTCACGTCCGACATCACCACCGCCCCGCGCACGGCCACGGTGCAGCGCCTGGCGGGCGAGGCGGGCCTGGGTTTTGCGCACATCGACTACCCGCTCGCGGGCCCCGCCGTGCTGGACGCGGCCCAGGCCCGGCAGCTGGAGCGCGCGCTGGCGGGCGCCGCCATGGTGTGGGTGGACGCGCCGCATGCCAGCGTGGAGGCGCGCCTTCGCCGCATGGCGGGGGCGCAGCTGGATGAGCGCGCCGCACGCACGCCCGGCCGGGTGGTCTGGGTGCCTGCGGGCACCCCCGCAACCGATCTGGCGGCGCTCGACGCTTCTGCCCGCACAGTGGCCTACCTGCAGGCCGGTGGCCCGCGCAATCTCAAGAACGCCATCGCCTTGGCGCAGGCCACGGTCACGGGTGTTGCCCTGCCCCACTTGCCCGCACCCGACATCCTGCCCGCCCGGGGCATCTACCACCCCGACGCGCCCCGCCTGCTGCCCCACGCCGCAGCGCTGGAGGCCTGGCGCCAGGGCCAGCCCGCGCTGCGCGGCCTGCCCGCCGTCGCCGTGCTGGTGCACCGCCACCATTTTGTGGATGGCAGCACCGAATGGCTGGATGCCTGGTTGCGCACGTTTGGCCAGCAGGGCCTGTTCGCCTATGCCGCATTTGGCCAGCAGGTCTCGGCGCAAACACTGGCCGAGGTGCTGGAGTTGCCCGCTGAAGGAGGCTCAGGCCCCGGCCGCCTGCATGCGTCTGCCCTGGTGTTGCACCAGCTCGTGCCCCAGGCCGCTGCGCTGCAGCCCCTGCTGGCGCGCTGGGGCGTGCCGCTGCTGGGCACGCAGCCCTACCGCGCGGGCGATGCCGCCGCGTGGGAGGCGAGCGACACGGGCTTGTCGCTGTCCGACGTGCCCTTCTACCTGGCCCAGCCCGAGGCGGCCGGTGCCATCGATCCGGTGCTGGTGGCCGCGCACGGGGCCGAGGGCAAAGACTTTCGCCTCATCGAGCGCCAGGCCCAGGCCGTGGCTGCCAAGGCACGGCGGCTGATTGCGCTGCAGACGAAGCCGGCAGCCGACAAGCGCCTGGTGGCCATGGTCTACAACTACCCGCCGGGCGGCACCAACTTCGGCGCCTCGTTCCTCAACGTGCCGCGCAGCCTGGAGCAGGTCTCTGGCGGCCTGGCCCAGGCGGGCTACCGCACGCAGCAGGTGCCCGAGCAGGGCTGGATCGATGGCCTCAAGCCGCTGCTGGCCGCCTACTACCCCGGCGCCGACGTGCGCGCGCTGCTGCAAAACGGCCAGGCCGCCGCGCTGCCGCTGGCGCGCTACGAGCAGCATCTGGCCACCTTGCCCCAGGCCGTGCGCGAGCGCATGAACGCGCACTGGGGCACGCCAGAAAAGAGCCGCTACGTGGTCGACTGGCAGGGCGAAAAGGTGTTTGCCATCCCGCGCCTGCAGGTGGGCAAGCTCTCGGTATTGCCCCAGCCCCCGCGCGAGGAAACCCTGCGCCTGGGCCAGAACCCGTTCATGCACAAGTCCAAGGCGCCGCTGTCGCACCACTACCTGGCGGTGTACCTGTGGGCGCAATGGGAGGCCGATGCGCTGATCCACTTCGGCACCCACGGCACGCAGGAATGGGCGGGCGGCAAGGCGCGTGCGCTCGATGTGTACGACGACGCGCTGCTGCCGCTGGGTGATCTGCCGGTGGTCTACCCCTACATCGTGGACAACCTGGGCGAAGCCCTCACGGCCAAGCGCCGGGGCCGCGCCGTGCTGGTGAGCCACCGCACGCCGGTGTTCGCCCCGGCCGGCTTCGAGGCGCGCATGGCCCACATGCATGAGGTGATGCACGAGTGGGAAACCGTGGACGAAGGCCCCACGCGCCGCGCGCTCGAAAAGCAGCTGGTGGCGCAGTTTGTGGAGCACCAGCTGCACCGCGACCTGGGCTGGAGCGCCGCGCGCATCGCGGCCGATTTCAGCGGCTTCCTCGAAGTCCTGCACCCCTATCTGGACCAGCTCGCGCAAAGCTCCCAGCCCAGGGGCCTGGCCGTGTTCGGCCGCGTGCCTGCGCCGGAGCAGCGGCGCGAGACCATCCTGCAGGCGCTGCGCAAGCCGCTGATCGAGGCGCTGGGCGAAGACATCGACGAAGCCTTTTTGATCAAGCACGACGCCGTGCTGGCCGCACGCCCTGCGCGCTGGCTGGACGTGGCCTTGCAGGACGCCGAGGCCGCGAGCGTTCTGGACCTGCGCCCCGCGCTGCCCACACAGGCGGCATCCGACGTGGTGCGTGCCGAAGACCATGTGCCCAACCGCGCCGCGCGCCAACCCATCGACACACCCGCATTGCTGCAACTGGCCCAGCGCGCGCAGGCGCTGGAGCGCCTGCTGGCCACCGAGGGCGAGCTGCCCGGCCTGCTGGCTGCGCTGGAGGGCCGCTACCTGCCCGCGGCCTACGGTGGCGACCCCATCCGCAACCCCGACAGCCTGCCCACGGGCCGCAACCTCACGGGGCTGGACCCGAGCCGCCTGCCCACGCGCCAGGCCTATGCGGTGGCGCAGACGCTGTTCAACGACTGGTTCAAGGACTACCAGGCGCGCCATGGCGGCCGGGCGCCAGAACGCATGGCGCTGTCGCTGTGGGCGGGCGAAACGCTGCGCCACCAGGGCATCCTGGAAGCGCAGGCGCTGGTGGCGCTGGGCATGCGCCCGGTGTGGGACGACTCCGGCCGCCCGGTGCGCGTGGAGACCATTCCTGCCGCCGAACTCCAACGCCCACGCGTCGATGTGCTCATGAGCATCACCGGCTCGTACCGCGACCAGTTCCCGGCGCTGATGGCGCTGCTCGACCGCGCCGTGGCCCAGGCCGCCACGGCCGAGCCCGGCAACGTGATCGCACGCAACACCGCGCAGATCGGCCAGGAGCTGCGCGAGAGCGGCGTGCCCCGCGCGCAGGCCGAGCAGTTGGCGCGCGTGCGCGCCTTCGGCAACGCGGTGGGCGACTACGGCACCGGCCTGTCGGACGCGGTGCAGAGCGATGGCCTGCAAACCCGCGACGCGCGCCTGGGCCGGATGTTCCTCGAACGCATGAGCCAGCCTTATCTGGAGGGCGAGCCGGTGACGGGCGTGGCAGGCGGTGTGGCGGCCCAGGCATTGGGTGCCCACCTGCGCCGCACAGATGCCGCCATCCTGTCGCGCAGTTCGCACCTGTATGCCATGGTCAGCTCGGACGATCCGTTCCAGTATCTGGGCGGCCTGTCGGCGGCGGCCCGTGCGGCCGGCCGGTCGCAAGGGCTGGAGCTGCATGTGGCCCAGCTGCAGGACGCGAGTGAGTCCCGCACCGAGACCGCCCAGCGCGCCATCGCGCTGGAGATGCAGTCGCGCTACCTGCACCCCGGCTGGCTGCAGGCGCAGAAGGCCGAGGGCTATGCGGGCACGCTGCAGGTGCTCAAGGCCGTGCAGTTCGCCTGGGGCTGGCAGGCCGTGGCACCGGACACCGTGCGCAGCGACCATTGGCAGAGCTTTTACGACGTGCTGGTGCGCGACAAGCACCAGCTGGGCCTGCCCGAATGGCTGAAGGAACACCCGCAGGCCTATGCCCAATCGCTGGAACGCCTGGTGCAGGCGCAGCGCCAGTGCTACTGGCAGGCCGATGCCGATACGCAAAGGCAGCTCGCGCAGAGGTACCAGGAGCTGACCCGCGCGGCCCCGCTGGCGGCCGAGCTGCCCAGCGTGCGCCGGTGGGTGGAGCAGGCCGCGCAGGGCACCGCCCCTGTGCCCACTGGCATGGTCGTGGCCACGCCGCAGTCCCCGGCAGCGCCTGCACCAGCCGCTCCGTCTGCCGCCGACCTGCCCGCGCCGCCCGCCCAGGCAGAAGCACCGCCCGCCGCGCCCGCCGTGCCTACCATGGGCGTGTTGCTGGAGCGGCAGCCCGAGCGGGATGCCGCAGAGCCCGCGCCCCGCCCCGGGCCCAGCGCGCTGGAGCGCATGGCCCGCATCGTCGCGGTGCTGGCCATGGCCCTGGTGGTGCTGGCAGGCGCCGCATGGCAGGCCCGCCGCCCGTCGTCCCTGACCCGCGTGCAACCCGCCGGCGTTTGATGCCCGGCCTCTTCGCAAACAATCCACACCATGCAGATCGAAACCCCACCCACCGAAAAGCGCTATGAAAAACCCGAAGGCGAACGCCGTGGCCTCGTCATCGTCAACACGGGCGACGGCAAGGGCAAGAGCACGGCGGCGTTTGGCCTGGCGCTGCGCGCCCATGGCCGGGGCAAGGCCGTGAGGATTTTCCAGTTCATGAAGGTGCCCACCGCGCGCTTTGGCGAGCACCGCATGTTCGAGCAGATCGGCATTCCCATCGAAGGGCTGGGTGACGGCTTTAGCTGGAAGAGCCGGGACCTGGAGCACTCGGCCCAGCTCGCGCGCGACGGGTGGGAGAGGGCGCGCGCCGCCATCCTGTCGGGCGAGCATTTTCTGGTGGTGCTGGACGAGATCACCTACCCGCTGATCTACGGCTGGCTGCCGCTGGATGGTGTGCTGCAGACCCTGCGCGAGCGGCCCCGGGACGTGCATGTGTGCCTTACCGGCCGCCGCTGCCCGCCCGAGATCATCGAGCTGGCCGACACGGTGACGGAGATGCAGCTCGTCAAGCACGCCTTCAAGGCCGGCGTGCCCGCGCAGCGCGGCATTGAAGACTGAGCGCGCCCGGAGGCTGCATGCACAGGCTTGCCAGGGGCGCCCATGACTGAATTTTCTGCCGTGTGGTGGCAGGCCACGGCGGGCGGCTGGCCGTTTGCCGCCGTGTGGATCGGCGTGCCGATCCTGGCGCTGGCGCTCGACTGGCTGGTGGGCGAGCCCCGCGCCGCCTGGCACCCGGTGGTGTGGATGGGCCGCGCCCTGCATGCGGCCGGTGACCGGATCGCGCCGCGCCAGCCCGTGGCGCAGGATTTCAAGTCTTTTTGGGCCTCAGCGCTTGTCTGGTGTGCCTTGGCAGCTATTATTTTTGTAGTTTCTTGGGCGGCGCAGTCGCTGGTGTCCATGCTGCACGAGCTGCTGGCCGCAGCGCTTCTGGCGGCCCTGCTCAAGCCGCTGATGGCCTGGCGCATGCTGCATGACGAGGTCCTGGCGGTGGAGGTGGCGCAGGGCCAGTCGCTGGCCGCCGGGCGCACGCAGCTGGCGCGGCTCGTCAGCCGCGACGTGAGCGCGCTGAACGCGGACCAGGTGCGCGAGTCCGCCATCGAATCCCTGGCCGAGAACCTGAACGATTCGGTGGTGGCGCCGCTGTTCTGGTTCGCGCTGCTGGGGCTGCCGGGCGCGGCGCTGTACCGCTTTGCGAACACGGCAGACGCCATGTGGGGTTACCCGGGCATGCGCGGCGGGCGCTATTGGCAATGGGCGGGCAAGTGGGCCGCACGGGCCGACGATGTGCTGTCGTGGGTGCCCGCGCGCATCACCGCGCTGCTGCTGGTGCTGAGCGCCGGCGGGCTGCCGCTGCCCGCACTGGTGCGCCAGGCGCGCAAGACCCCGTCGCCCAACAGCGGCTGGCCCATGGCCGCCATGGCCCTGGCGCTGAACGTGCGCCTGGCCAAGCCCGGCGTCTACACCCTGCATGGCAGCGGGCGCCGTGCCGGCCCGCTGGACACCCGCCGCGCCGCGCGCCTGTGCGGGCACGCACTGCTGTGGCTGGTGCCCGCGCTGGCTGCGCTGCAGTTGCTCATCCTGGTGGGTTTCGCATGGCTGCAGGCGTAATGCCCGTGCACGGTGGCCCGGACGCTGCGGGCGCAGCGCGGTTCGACTTCTCGACCAACAGCAACGCCTGCGGCCCCTGCCCGGCGGCCGTGCAGGCCCTGCAGGCCGCCGACGCCACCCGCTACCCTGACCCCGCATACACCGCCCTGCGCGAAAGCCTGGCCGCGTTCCATGGCGTGGCCCCCGCGCGCGTCGTGCTGGCCGCCAGTGCCAGCGAATTCATCCACCGCATCACCGCGCTGGCCGTGCAGCAGGGGGCGGTGCAGGTGGCCCTGCCAGCGCACAGCTATGGCGACTATGCCCATGCCGCGCAGGTGCGCGGCCTGGGCGTGCTGCGCGGCGCTTCGGCGGCGGCGGGCCTGCAATGGGCGTGCGAGCCCTCCAGCCCGCTGGGCCGCGAAGATCCGGCGGCGCGGGCCTGGCAGCGCGACGACAGCAACGGAGGCGATTTGGCAGGTGCGCTGCGCGTGCTGGACTGCGCCTATGCGCCGCTGCGGCTGGACCCGGAGGGCGCCTGGACGGGCGCGCCGCCCGTGCCGCCCGGGACCTTGCCCGCGGGCTGCTGGCAGCTCTGGACCCCCAACAAGGCCCTGGGGCTGACCGGCGTGCGTGCGGCCTATGCCATCGCGCCCCCGGGCAGCGATGAGCAGGTGCACACGCTCGTGGCGCTGGCACCGTCGTGGCCGGTGGGCGCGCATGGCGTGGCGTTGCTGCAGGCCTGGGTGCAGCCGCTGGCCCAGCAGTGGCTGGTGCACAGCCTGGCCACGCTGCGCGAATGGAAGTCGCGCCAGCTGGCGCTGTGCCACGGGCTGGGCTGGACGGTGCACGCGGGCAGCCGGGCCAACTATTTTTGCGCGCAGCCCGCCAGCGCCTCGCTGCCGGGCGACCTGGCTGCCCTGCGCGCCGCAGGCATCCAGCTGCGCGACGCCACCTCGTTCGGCCTGCCCGGCAGCGTGCGCCTGGGCGTGCTGGCGCCCGCTGCGCAGGACGCACTGCGGGAAGCTTGGCTGGCTCTGCACAGGCGCCGTACGATCGCTGGGTACCGGTCATCCACCGGTTCAGGAAGCACCTTGTGAGAACCATCACCGTCAACCGCTACGTCACGCCGCTGCGCGAAGGCGGCTCCATGCCGGCCATCGTCGAAGGCGACGACCAGGGCACCTATGTGCTCAAGTTCCGTGGCGCAGGGCAGGGCGTGCGCGCCCTGCTGGCCGAAATCATCGCGGGCGGCATCGCCCGTGCGCTGGGCCTGCCCGTGCCCGAGATCGTGCTGGCCCAGCTTGATGCGGCCCTGGCCCAGACCGAGCCCGACCCCGAGATCCAGGACCTGGTGCGCGCCAGCGACGGGCTGAACGTGGGGCTCGATTACCTGTCGGGCGCGCTCAATTTCGACCCGGCGGTGGACGTGGTGAGCGACGATTTCGCATCGCGCCTCGTGTGGTTCGACGCCCTGGTGGGCAACGTGGACCGCACTGCGCGCAACACCAACCTGCTCGTGTGGCACCGCCAGCCCTGGCTCATCGACCATGGCGCGGCGCTGACCTTTCACCACGCGTGGAACGGTGCTGTGGCCCAGCCCGCGAAGCCTTTTGCGCCCATTGCCGACCATGTACTGCTGGGGCAGGCCACGGCGCTTTCGCAGGTGGATGCGGAGCTGGCCGCACGCCTCACGCCCGAGGCCATCGCAGGCATCCTGGCCGATGTGCCCGACAGCTTTCTGGCGCTGGCGGGGGCCGACCATGCCGAGGGCCCGCTGGCCGCGCCCGCAAGCCACCGCCAGGCCTACGTGGACTACTTCTGCGCCCGCCTGGCCGGGCGCGCCACCTGGGTCGAAGCGCTGAAGGAGGCCGCCGATGCACGCGCCTGAGGTGTACGACTACGCCATCGTGCGCGTGGTGCCGCGCGTGGAGCGCGAGGAGTTCATCAACGCGGGCGTGATTCTGTCGTGCCAACGCACGGGCTTTCTGCAGGCGGCCATCGCGCTCGACGAGCCACGCCTTCTGGCCATGGACCCGCATGCCGACATCGACACGGTGCGCCGCCACCTGGCCGCCATCGTGTCCATCTGCGCGGGCGATGCCGCCTGCGGCCCCATCGCGCGCCTGCCCTACCGCCAGCGCTTTCACTGGCTCACCGCCCGGCGCAGCGCCATCATCCAGACATCGCCCGTGCACACCGGCCGCTGCACCGATGCGGCCGCCGCACTCGAACACATCATGGACCGCATGGTCCGCCCGCTGCCTTGACCTCGCAATCCTCTCCTTCTCCTTCTTCATCATCTCGGCCGGCCCGCTGCGTGATGGTGCTGGGCACCACCAGCGGTGCGGGCAAGAGCTGGCTGGCCACCGCGCTGTGCCGCTACTACAGCAACCTCGGCCTCAAGGTCGCGCCGTTCAAGGCGCAGAACATGAGCAACAACGCGCGGGTGGTGGCGAGCGTGGGGGCCAACGGTTTCGCCGCCGGGCCGCCCCAAGGCGAAACGCGGCCCCCTTGGGGGGCAGGGAGCGACACGCAGTGCGCGACCGTGGGGGCGGAAATCGGCAGTGCTCAGTATTTCCAGGCCCTGGCCGCGCGCGCCGAGCCCG
>NZ_JBMIRS010000217.1:0-50060 GCF_049198005.1 Paracidovorax sp. MALMAid1276
GCCCGATTTCGCTCCAACCCGAAGGGCAGTGGCCTTGTCGGGCGGTCTGCGGCGTTGCGGCGCTTGTGGATAGCCGGGCTATCCACAGCGCACCGCGCCTGGCATCCCATCCCGACAAGGCCGCTGCGCGACCCCTGGGAGATCGTAAACACGTTCTGACATGAAAACCATCGACGAAATGCTGCACCTGGATCTGATCACCCGCGAGCAGCACCTGAGCATCAGCGACTGGATCGCGCGCGCTTCATCCCCCGACGAAATTCTGCAGATGCCCGCGCCGCTGTGGCAGGCCGTGGAGCGCGCGAGCCAGGCCATGGGCATCGACCAGGACCTGTTGCGCCCGCCAGCGCTGGATGCGGGCGAAGCCATGCCCTGATACGAACGACGGGCAGCAACGAAAAAGGCGCTCCGAGGAGCGCCTTTTGCACACGTTTCAGCAGAGGAACGGCTGCATTCAAGCCATCGAATAGCCTCCGCCTTGCTGGCTGCCCCCCTTCAGGCCACGCACCAGCAGGACCAGCAGGACCACCGCAAAAGCGATGAAACACACGAAGGACCAGTTGGCAATCGAACCACCCAGGAAGGTCCAGTCAATCGCAGCGCAATCGCCCGAGCCCCGGAAGATCATGGGGATGGCGCGGCTGATGGGGTAGTTCTCGATCATTCCGTAGAAGTCTCGGCCGCAGGTGGCGATTTCGGGCGGGTACCACTGCAGCCAGCTCTGGCGCGCCGCCACAAACGCGCCGAAGCCCGAGGAGACCAGGGCCAGAACGCCCCAGCTCATCCACCAGCCTTTTGAGCCTCTAGCGCTTGCCAGGCCTGCAAAGATTGCTACACCAATGAGAGCATAGCGCTGCACGATGCACATGGGGCACGGCTCCAGGCCCACCACATGCTGCAAATACATGCCAAAGGCCAGCATCGCCACGCAGGCTGCGCTGATCAGCGCCAGCACGCGGCGCGGGGCCTGATCCATCCAGTTCAACACCATCATTCGTATCCCTCGTCCAATAGCCATTGCAAACGGCGCCGCCTTCGAAACGGGCGCGGCCCATGCCAGTGCACCCGTGGATCTGGCTCTGCCAGTCCACCGGGTGCGTCCCCCCTCAAGGGGAAGACGCGCAGCGGCTCAGGGGGAGTCAAATCCCAGCAGCGTGATCCAGAAAAACGCGGGCGCGGCGTGGTGTGACCACCAGCGTTTCACCCTCTTTGAAACCCATCTCCTTGAACTGCTGCGCAGGGATCTGCGCTTCGATCAAGGATTCCGGGGACGCATTGTCCGCTGGTTTGTGGTCACCCGTTGGAATAAGTTCCAGGCGCGCGATGGGCCCCACGACTATGGCGCGGCTGAGCTGGGCGACGATGCCGCGCGGGCGACCTTGGGGGTCGAGTCCGGCACCCGGTGAATAGCGCTCCACATCGAGGTCATGCGGCCGCACGTAGGCAAAGGCCTTGGCGTCCTGCGCCTCCTGGTGCTCGGGCGAATCGATCTGCATGCCTTCGAGGTGCACCAGGCCTTCGTGCGCGCGGCCGTGGAACAGGTTCACATCGCCCAGGAACCCATACACAAAGGGGCTTGCAGGGTGCTCCCACACGTCCTGCGGTGAGCCGCTCTGCTCGATGCGGCCCTGGTTGATCACCACCACGCGGTCGGCCACTTCCAGGGCTTCTTCCTGATCGTGGGTTACGAAGATGCTGGTCACGTGCAGCTCATCGTGCAGGCGGCGCAGCCAGCGGCGCAGTTCCTTGCGCACCTTGGCATCGAGCGCGCCAAAGGGCTCGTCCAGCAGCAGCACCTTGGGTTCCACCGCCAGCGCGCGGGCCAGCGCAATCCGCTGGCGCTGGCCGCCAGACAACTGCGACGGATACCGCTCGGCCAGCCAGTCCAGTTGCACCAGCTTGAGCAGGTCCATCACCTTCTTCTTGATCTGCGCCTCGCTCGGGCGCTCGCCGCGCGGCTTCACGCGCAGGCCGAAGGCCACGTTCTCGAACACCGTCATGTGGCGGAATAGCGCATAGTGCTGAAACACGAAGCCCACGTTGCGCTCGCGCACGTGCACGTCGGTCGTGTCCGCTCCGCTGAAATGGATGGTGCCCACATCGGCCGTTTCCAGGCCCGCGATGATGCGCAGCAAGGTGGTCTTGCCACAGCCCGAGGGGCCCAGCAGCGCGATGAGTTCGCCCGAGGCGATGTCCAGGTTCACATCGCGCAGCGCCTGGAAGTCGCCGAACTGCTTGCTGACGTTGCGGATTTCAATGCTCATGGTGTCGTTCCTTGCGAAGGCCGCTCGGGAGGAAGTTCAGCGGCAGCCTTCTGGGCTTGTTCGTTGCGGTGTTCGGCAATGGTCTTGATGACCAGCGTGACGAGTGCCAGCAGGGCCAGCAGCGACGCTGCGGCGAAGGCTGCGACGGACTGGTACTCGTTGTAGAGAATCTCCACGTGCAGCGGGATGGTGTTGGTCTGGCCCCGGATGTGGCCCGAAACGACGGACACCGCACCGAACTCGCCCATGGCGCGCGCGTTGCACAAAATCACGCCATACAGCAGGCCCCACTTGATGTTGGGCAGGGTGACATACCAGAAGGTCTGCCAGCCGCTCGCGCCCAGCACGATGGCGGCCTGCTCCTCGTCGTTGCCCTGCGCCTGCATCAGCGGAATGAGTTCGCGCGCAATGAACGGAAAGGTCACAAACACGGTGGCCAGCACGATGCCCGGCACGGCAAAGATGATCTTGATGTCGTGCGCCTGCAACCAGGGCCCGAACCAGCCCTGCGCACCGAACATCAGCACATAGATCAGACCAGCCACCACGGGCGACACCGAGAACGGCAGGTCCACCAGCGTGGTCAAAAAGGCCTTGCCCTTGAACTCGTATTTGGCAATGCACCATGCGGCCGCCACGCCGAACACCAGGTTCAACGGCACGGCGATGGCTGCGGTGATCAGTGTGAGCTTGATGGCCGACCAGGCATCGGGCTCGCGCAGGCCTTCCAGGTAAGCGCCAAAGCCCTTGCGCAGCGCCTCGGCGAACACGGCGGCCAGCGGCAGCACCAGGAACAGCAGCATGAAGGCCAGCGCAATGCCGATCAGCGTGAAGCGCACCCAGGGCGCCTCGGTGGTGCCGGCCTGGGTGCGGCGAATGGTTCGGGCGTTGTTGCCGCTCATGCTGGTGCTCCCGCGTGACGCCGCTGCCAGGCTTGCAGTGCATTGATGACAAGCAGCAGGATGAAGGAGATGACCAGCATCACCACGGCCACGGCGGTGGCGCCTGCGTAGTCGTACTGCTCCAGCTTGCCGATGATGATGAGCGGCGTGATCTCGGACACCATGGGCATGTTGCCCGCGATGAAGATGACCGAGCCGTATTCGCCCACCGCCCGCGCAAACGCCATCGCAAAGCCCGTGAGCAGCGCCGGAATGATGGACGGCAGGATCACCAGGCGGAAGGTCTGCCAGCGCGTGGCGCCCAGGCAGGTGGCGGCTTCTTCCAGCTCTTTCTCGGCGTCTTCCAGCACGGGCTGCACGGTGCGCACCACAAACGGCAGGCCGATGAAGATGAGCGCAATCACGATGCCTGCGGGCTTGAATGCGAGCTGGATGCCCATGGGCTCCAGGATGCTGCCGATCCAGCCGTTGCCGGCCAGCAGCGCCGTGAGCGAGATGCCGGCCACGGCGGTGGGCAGCGCAAACGGCAGGTCCACCAGCGCATCCACGATCTTCTTGCCCGGAAACTTGTAGCGCACCAGCACCCACGCGATCAGCAGGCCGAACACCAGGTTAACCAGTGCCGCCAGGAACGATGCGCCGAACGTGAGCCGGTAGGACGCCAGCACGCGCGGCGCGCTGATGGCCGCCCAGAACTGGTCCCAGGTGAGCGTGAAGGTCTTGAAGATCAGGGCCGACAGCGGGATCAGCACGATGATGCTGAGATAAAAGAGCGTGTAGCCGAGCGTGAGGCCGAAGCCGGGCAGCACGCGTTTGGCGCTCCTGCGGGCGCCTTGGTTGTCAGTCATAGAAGTTGTCCGTTGCACACCGCTGTCGGAAACCGGCGCGCCCCGGGCGAGGGTTGCCGCAGAAGTTGCCGTGCCACCCTGCCGCGCCGCGCTGGCGGCGCCCCTGCCCACATCACCCGGTGATGCAAGCGCAGGGGGAGGCCTCAAGGGGTGTTCACTTGGCGTAGATCTTGTCGAACTGGCCGCCGTCGTTGAAATGCACCTTCTGCGCTTCGGTCAGCGAGCCGAAGTACTTGGCCACCGCAAACTGCTTGAGCGGCTTGAAAGTGCTCTCGTACTTCTTGAGCACCTTTTCCGAGCGCGGGCGGATGGCGTGCTTGGCCGCGATTTCCTGCGCCTCGTCCGAGTACAGGTAGTCCAGATACGCCTTGGCCAGCTGGGCCGTGCCCTTCTTGGCGACGGTGCGCTCGACCACGGCCACGGGGTTCTCGGCCACGATGCTCACCGACGGGTAGATCGCATCGACCTTGCCGGCGCCGAATTCGCGGTCGATGGAAACCACTTCGGATTCAAACGTGATCAGCACGTCGCCCTGGTTGCGCTGCAGGAAGGTGGCGGTGGCGTCGCGGCCACCCTTGGCCAGCACGGGCACGTTCTTGTAAAGCTTGGCGACGAAGTCGGCGGCCTGCTGCTCGGTGCCGCCCTTCTCGCGCACAGCGCCCCAGGCGGCCAGGTAGGCATAGCGGCCGTTGCCGCCGGTCTTGGGGTTCACCACGATCACCTGCACGCCGGGCTTGATGAGATCGTCCCAGTCCTTGATGTTCTTGGGATTGCCGTTGCGCACCAGAAAGAGCATGGTGGACGTGGTGGGCGACGCGTCGTGGGGAAACTTCTGCGTCCAGTCCTTGGCCACCACGCCACTGTCCGCAAGGAATTGCACATCGGTGGTCGTGTTCATCGTGACCACATCGGCGGCCAGGCCGTCGTTCACGGCACGCGCCTGGGCGCTCGATCCGGCATGCGACTGGTCGATCTTCACGTCCTGGCCGGTGGTCTTCTTGTAGTGCGCTGCAAAGGCCGCGTTGTAGTCCTTGTAGAACTCGCGCGCCACGTCATATGACACATTGAGCAGGCTGTTTTGCGCCGAAGCCATGCCACTGGTGGCCAGGGCCAGGGCGGCCAGGAGGGTCTTGAGTCGGGAAGAGGTCATGGTGCGTGCCGGTGAAAACTGGGATGCGGCATTGTGCAGAGCAATGCTTTAAAACTCAAAAGAATATATTTTTTTAAATTTATCGAATTCAAGCATATAGAGCGACGGCGCACCCGCTACAGGCCTGGCATCCGCCTGTCCACGAATCCAGATACTGAATAAAAATCGACCTCAGCGCTTACTGAATAACGCCAAACAGCTATCACAATAATAGCAACCACGAATCGGCGGCCGCAGCAGTCCCGACCGCGCCAACCGCCGGGACGACATTCCGCAGGCAAGGCCCCCCGAAAAAAGTTGCAGGTGCTTAACCCCGCCGACGGGCGCCGTTCGTTTCAAGCAGTTCCACAACACCTTTTTTGATGGAGCTGCCATGAAAGATCTCTCCCGCGCCATCCGCGCCCTGCCGGCGGTTGCCACCGCGTTTTTGGCGCTGGCCGCCGCCCCGATGTCTGCCCATGCCGTCGGCCAGCTCGCGGATGTCAGCATCGTCGACCGCGACACGGGCGCCACCTTGCCGATTCACCGCGCCCAGGGCGAATACTGGGTGGCCGGACGGCCGGGGGCGCGCTATGCCATCACGGTGCGCAACCGCCTGGGCGAAAGGGTGCTGGCTGTTCCGTCCGTCGATGGCGTCAACGTGCTCAGCGGCGAGACGGCCGCCTGGGACCAGCGCGGCTACGTGTTCTCGCCCTACGAGCGCTACCAGATCACCGGCTGGCGCAAGAGCAGCACCGAAGTGGCTGCGTTCGAGTTTTCGATTGTGGGCGAGGCTTACGCCACGCGCACAGGGCGGCCTGCGCACGTGGGCGTGATCGGCGTGGCGCTGTTCCGCGAGCAGCCCCGCTACGCGCCCCGCCCTTCTGCCGCCCCCGAGCCCCATGGCATGCGCCGCGAAGACCGCAACGACGCCAACGATGCCGGCGGCAGCCACGGCCCGTCCAAGCGCCTGGAACGCCTGCGCGATGCGCCGGCATCCCCCGCTGCGCGGGCCCCTGCGCCCGAGGCAGAGTCTTCGGCGGCCCAGGCGGCCGACAGCCGCGCCAAGGCGGCGCCCCTGCCCGCGCCCCAACTCGGCACGGCCCACGGACAGCGAGAGACCTCGGTGGTCACCCACACCAGCTTCTCGCGCCTGCAAAGCCACCCCAACGAGGTCATCAGCATCCGCTATGACAGCCTGGCCAACCTGATTGCGCGCGGCGTGATCCGGGAGCCTATCGCGGGGCCACACGTGCCGCGCGCCTTTCCCCGGTCGGACAATGTGTCGTATGTGCCCGATCCGCCAAACTGAAACCTGGGTCGCGTGCGCGGCGCGGGGCCAGGCCCGGCCCGATCAGTGTGGCGCGCGCAGCGGATCGCTGCGGCCTCGCATAATGGCCGGGTGCCCGCTGCAGCATCCCCTGAAGACACCGATGGAGCCCGCGAGACCGACGAAGCGCTGATGCTGCGCTTTGCGGCGGGCAGCATGGGCGCGTTCGACGTGCTCTATGCGCGGCACGAGCTAGCGGTGTGGCGCTTCGTGTTCCGCAGCGTGCGGGTGCAGGCCGTGGCCGACGACCTGCTGCAGGACGTGTGGTTTGCCGTGGTGCGCAACGCGGCCCGCTATGAAGTGAAGGCGAAGTTCCGCACCTGGCTATTTACCCTGGCGCACCACCGCCTGGTGGACCACCTGCGCACCGCCAAGGACCACGCCAGCCTGGACGCCAGCGACGATGACACGCGCCGCATGGCCGACACGCTGGTGGCCGACTCGGGGTTCGGGCCGCTGCGCCAGCTGCAGTCGCGCGAGCAGGCGGCCGCGCTGATCGCCGCCGTGGAGGCGCTGCCGCTGGAACAGCGCGAGGCCTTCTTGCTGCAGGCCGAGGGCGACCTCAGCGTGCAGGAGATTGCCGAGGCCACCGGCGTGCCCTTCGAAACCGCCAAGAGCCGCCTGCGCTATGCGCGGGCCAGCCTTCGCCAGCACCTCAAGGAGTTTGCATGACGCGGCAGGACGACGAGCTGGTCCGGCGCTACCACGAAGCCAGCGAGCTTGAAGCCGCTCGCCCTGGCCCCCAGGTGCGGGATGCCGTGCGCGCTCATGCGCAGATGCTGGCCGCCGCAGCGCAGGCCAACGCTACCGATGCACCGCCGTCCACCACCCCTCCCACTGCGCGGCCCGCGGCCAACCAGCCGCGCTGGAAGATGTCGGCCCTGGCGACCGTGGCGGTGGTGGGCCTGGCGGGACTGCTGATGCTGCAGTTTGACCGAGGCACGCCCGAGGAGCGCGACACGGCCTTTGGCGCGCGGCGCGCCCCGGCGCCGGCGCCTGCCGACACGCCCCCCGCCCCGGCCGCACCTCCCGCAACTCCCTCAACACCGGCCCCATCCAGCGGCGCCCCTGCTGCGCAAGAAGCGCCACGCGCGCAACGCCACACCCTGCCGCCGCCCCCGTCGCCCTCGCCCGCACCGACAATTCCGCCCGCAGCCGAATCGCCTGCGAAGCCCCTCGCCCAGGCCGCCCCCTCGGCCTCACCCGCGCCCGCTCTGCCGCCGGTGGCGGCCGAGGCCGAGGCACCGACCCAGCGCAGCCGTGCGGCCGAGACTCCGTCGGGCTTTCCGGCATCGCCCTCACCTTCCGCTGCGCAGCGCCCCGCCGCCCGGGCCAATGCGGAAGAACGCGCGGGGTTGCGGGAAGAGGCCGCTGCGCGTGCCCAGGCGCTGCCACCGCCGTCCGCTGGAGCCCCGGCCCCCGCCGACCGAAGCCTGGCGGATGCCCCGGCCGCTCAGAAATCACGCGCCACCCCGCTACCCGCCCCGCTACCCGCCCCGCTACCCGCGCCGCTACCCATCGCGCTGCGCGACGCCGCGCGCGCCGGCAATGCCCGCGAGGTGCAAGCACTGGTGGCCCAGGGCGCACCGGTGGATGGGCGGGACACTGCAGGCCGCACCGCCCTGATGATTGCTGCGCTGAACGGCCACACCGCCGCCGTGCAGGCATTGCTGGCGCTGGGGGCCCAGACCACGCTGGTGGATGGGGAAGGCCTGAGTGCATCGCAGCACGCCCGCCGCGGGGGCTACGGCAGCATTGCTGATCAGATTGACGCGGCGCGCTGACCCGCACTGCGGGCAGGTCCCTCGACGCCCATCAGCGAAGACTGCCCCTGTTCCGGTGTCAAAAGCCCACGGCTTCGAACTGCGGATGCAGTTCGTCGATCCAGTGGTTCAGCTCGTCCTCCGACACGTCCAGATACTGCATGCAGGCCGCGCCGTGCTCACGCCATTCGCGCGTGGGCGCCAGGTTGTCGTGCTGGTTGACCAGGTAGTCAGCCAGCAGCCCCAGCGCCACCAGATGGCGCACGGTGGGGGCAAATCGCTCGTCGCCCAGGCACGAAAAATCATGGTGCAGCCAGATGGCCTGGGCCACGTCGCCCGGCAGGTGCCAGGTGCGCGCCACGATGGCGCCCATCACGGCGTGGTCGGTGCGGTGGTTGGCGTTCTCGGTCTGAGTGAAGGTGCGGTCCTTGCGCGCCAGTGCTTCGGTGACGGTGCTGCCATAGCCGCGCACCGCCTTCACCAGCACCGGCATGCCCACGTGGCAGAACAGGCCGAAGCTGTAGCCCAGGCCCGGGTCCAGGCTGTAGAGCTGGTGGCCGATGTGCTCGCAGGCGATGGCCCGGCGCTGGGAACTCTCCCAGAAGTGCTCCAGCAGCGGCGAGCGCACCATCAGCGCGTTGCGCGTGATGAAGGCCGACAACAGCTCCACCGACGGCTTGAGGCCCAGCACCGTGAGGGCCATGCCCACGGTTTGCACCGGCTGGGCCAGCCCATGCAGCGGGCTGTTGGCCAGCCGGATCAGCGCGGCCGCCATCGCCACGTCGGACGCGGCGAGCTGCTCCAGCGCCAGAGCATCCAGCTCCGGCTCGGCCATGATGGCCTGCAGACGCAGCAGCGACTCGGGGCACGGCGGGACGACGATGGCCCGCACGGCCGGGTGGACACGGGCCTGCCGGATGTGCTGGTCGATGGGGTGGGTGGCAGCGTTCACAGAAGGATAAAAAGCCGGCAGGCCGCCCGTGCAGCGCCCCAGCCCATGCCAAAACACCGCGAGACGCTAACCGTCCGTTCAGTTGCAATTCGTTGCATTGTGGCGCCAAAACACGGGCGTTCCCGCACAGTGCAGCGCCGCCGCAGGTCATTGTTGCGCAGGGCTTGCGCGACCCCGCCGTTTGTCGTTGGTGCCTGGCAGGCGCCGGACCCTGGCCCCCAGAACCAGCGCCCGTGCGCGGGCGCCGCCACCCTCGTCAGATGCCCGCGCCGTCCAGCCCTTGGGCAGCCGGGGGGCGGCTGCGCCCCGGCATGGCCTCGCCCAGAAAGTCCAGAAACCGCCGCACCGCTGGCGACAGCCCGCGGCGCGAAGGGAACACCGCGTGCACGATGGCCGGGGCCGGCGCCCAGTCGGGCAGCACGCGCACCAGCTTGCGGTCGCGCATTTCGTCCTGGCACATGTAGTCGGGCATCCAGCACACGCCCGTGCCGGCCACCGCGGCGTATTTGAGCGTGAGCAGGTCATCGGCCACATAGCGTGGCGTGTGCTGCACGATCTGCTGCACACCGCCGGGGCCGATCAGCGTCCAGGTGGATTTGCCGTCCGGGGCCGACATGGAGATGCTGTCCAGCCGGGCCAGGTCTTCCAGCGTCTTCGGCGTGCCCTGGCGGATCAGCAGCTCGGGGCTGGCCACCAGGATCTGCGTGGTGTGGTCAAGCCGCTTCACCACCATGCTGCCGCTATCGTCCAGCGTGGGGCGCACGCGCAGCGCCACGTCGATGCCCTCCTCCACCAGGTTCACCACCCGGTTGCTCACCAACATGTCGATGCGCACCTCGGGGCAGTCGGCCAGAAAGCGCGGGATCAGCTCGGCCACCACCGTCTGGGCCAGCGTGACCGGGCAGCTCACGCGGATGGTGCCGCGCGGCACGGTCTGCACCTGGGCCACGGTGTCGGCCGCGGCCTGCGCCGATTCGCGCATGGCCTGGCAGTGGCGCAGATAGGCCTCGCCGATCTCGGTGAGAGACAGCTTGCGCGTGGTGCGCTGCAGCAGGCGCATGCCCAGCTGCGCCTCCAGGTCGGACACCCGGCGCGACAGCCGCGACTTGGGAATGCCCAAAGCGCGCCCCGCAGCGGCAAAGCCGCCGCGCTCCACCACTTCGGCGAAATAGAGCATGTCGTTCAGGTCTTGCATGGTTGATCGTCCTATGAGTAGAACAATCTATCGCAATAAAAGCGGCTTATCAACAAAGGAATGCACAACCACAATGCTGGTCATGGGCGCCGCGCACGGTCCCCTCCACCGGCACCCCCACAAACCCCACCGACTTCAAGGAGCTTCCCCATGCAACTGCTGCACATCGATTCCGCCATCACGGGCGAACAGTCCGTGTCCCGCCAGCTCACCGCTCAGACGGTCACCGCCTGGAAGGCCGCGCACCCTGGCACCACCGTGCAATATCTGGACCTGGCCGCACAGGCGCCATCGCACCTGTCGGCACCGTCGCTGGGTTTTCGCACCGGCCAGGCGGCAGCCACCGAGCTGGAACGCACCGAAAACGCGCTGTCTGAAGCGCTGGTGAGCCAGTTTCTGGCGGCCGACGTGATCGTGATCGGCGCACCGCTGTACAACTTTTCCATCCCCAGCCAGCTCAAGGCCTGGGTCGACCGCATCGCCCAGGCGGGCCGCACCTTCAAGTACACCGACAAAGGCCCCGTGGGCCTGGCGGGCGGCAAGACGGTGATCGTCGCGTCCACCCGGGGCGGCGTGTACTCGACCAGCGAAGGCGGCCAGGCGATGGAGCACCAGGAGAGCTACCTGAAAGTGGTGATGGGCTTCTTCGGCATCACGGATGTGCGCTTTGTGCGCGCCGAGGGCGTGGCCATGGGCCCCGATGCCAAGGCGACCGCACTGGCATCCGCCCAGCAGGCCATCGGCACCCACACCAGCGTGGCCGCCAACCAGGCAAGCGTGTCGCAGGCAGCCTGAGCTAGCGCGATGTGCACCCGCACCGCGCCGCGCGGGAGGTGCAGTCAACTCCGCGGAGACCTAAAAAAACATGCCTTAGCGCTTCATATGCAGTCATTTGTAGCTATGTTTTTTGTAGCGTAAATTCATATCCCTGACTGTGCTGCAGGGCTGAAGCGCAACGGCGGCGGCGGTTGAAGGATGATGGCGACCCCGGGTCCACGACCCATTCCGGGCTCGCACCACCATGCCGTCGACTCCCGTTCTACCCATGCCAGCGCCCGTCGACGCCTTGAGCGTGGACGAGCGCATCAGCGCAGTTCTGGCGCCGTATGCCGATGCGGTGTCGGGCGTGATCTTCCACGCTGTGCCGGTCGGAGGCACCGAGTTTCCGCTCATCGTGGGTTGGCTGATCGTCGCGGCGCTGGTGTTCACGATCGCGTTCCGCGGCATCCAGTTCTGGGGTTTCCCACATGCCATCGCCGTGGTGCGCGGGCGCTATTCCAATCCGGCCATGCCAGGCGAGGTGACGCCTTTCCAGGCGCTGACCACGGCGGTCTCTGGCACGGTGGGACTGGGAAACATCGCCGGGGTGGCCGTTGCGGTGAGCGTGGGCGGCGCAGGCGCCACCTTCTGGATGGTGGCGGCGGGGCTGCTGGGCATGGCGACCAAGTTCACCGAGGTGACCCTGGGTGTGATGTACCGCAAGGTAGACCCCGTGACGGGCGTCGTGGCCGGAGGGCCCATGCGCTACCTGCAGACCGGCATGGCAGAGCGCGGCTGGCCAGTGCTGGGCAAGGTGCTGGCCATTTTTTTCGCCGTGTGCTGCGTGGGGGGCGCGCTGGGCGGGGGCAACATGTTCCAGGCCAACCAGAGCTTCCAGCAGGTGGTGAACGTGACGGGTGGAGCGCACAGCATGCTGGCGGGACGGGGCTGGGTCTTTGGGCTGGTACTGGCAGCGGTGGTGGGAATGGTGATCCTGGGCGGAATTCGCTCCATCGCGCGCGTGACGGAGGCTGTGGTGCCTTTCATGGCTTTGACCTATGTCGGGGCGGGCGTGGTGGTGCTGGGCCTGCATGCCGACCAGTTGGCTGGCGCAGTGGTCCAGGTGGTGGAAGGAGCATTCTCGGCCGAAGGTGTCGCCGGTGGCGTGCTGGGAGCCATGGTCCAGGGCTTCAAGCGCGCGGCGTTTTCCAATGAGGCGGGCGTGGGTTCGGCCGCCATCGCGCATTCTGCGGTGCAGACGGACCAGCCCGTATCACAGGGGTTTGCCGCCCTGCTGGAGCCGTTCATCGACACGGTGGTCATCTGCACGGTGACAGCGCTTGTGATCATCGTCACCGGCCACGTAGATGCAGGCGGGCTCACATCGGCAGCAGGCGATGCGCGCGGAGTGGCGCTGACTTCGGCCGCATTTGCCAGCGCCGTATGGTGGTTTCCGTACGTGCTCGCTCTGGCCGTCGTGCTGTTTGCGTTTTCCACCATGGTGACCTGGGCCTACTACGGGCTCCAGGCCTGGAGCTATTTGCTGGGGGGGCACGCCGCCACGGGAATGGCCTTCAAGCTGCTGTTTCTCGCCTGCGTGGTGGCAGGTGCCAGCATGGACCTCGGGCCGGTCATCGACTTTTCCGACGCGATGATTTTTGCGATGGCGCTGGCCAATGTCGTGGGTCTCTACTTTTTGCTGCCCGTCGTGCGCGAAGCGCTGTGGCGCTATCGCGCAACCCTGCATGTAGGCTGAGGCGGTGCCTCGCTGGCACTTCCATGCATCCCGTCAGGCTTTCGTCTCCGCTCGAACCGCAACCTGCGGCTGCAGCCAGATCTCTGCCAGCTGCGCGGGTGGCATGGCCGCAGCAAACAGCCAGCCCTGAAACCGGTGGCAGCCCATGCGCACCAGCAGGGCCCACTGCTCCTCCGTCTCCACGCCTTCGGCCACAACCTGCATGCCCAGACTGCGGGCCAGCGTGTTCACGGTGGCGCAGATTTCGCGGTCGTTGGCGTCCGCCACGATGTCTCGCACGAACACCTTGTCGATCTTCAGTTCGCCGACCGGCAGACGCCTGAGCTTGATGAGCGATGAGTGACCTGTGCCAAAGTCGTCGATCGAAAGTCCAAAGCCCGCGTTCTTCAGATCCATCGCTGCGCTGTAAAGCGACTCGTCCAGAATCTGCGACTCCGTCATCTCCAGCACGAGGCTTGCGGGCGGAACGCCCGTTATCTGAGCAATGCACGAAAGTGCATGGGCAAAGCGCGGCTCTCGCAGCTGAATGGCGGACACGTTGATGGACAGCACGGGCAAACGTCGGCCTGCCGTGCGCCACTGGGCCATCTGTTGGCAGGCTGCCTCGAACACCCACAAACCCAAGGGCACGATGAGCCCGCTGTCTTCTGCCAAGGGAATGAATTCGTCCGGCGGCACGGACCGGCCGTCCAGAGTCCAACGCAGCAGGGCTTCCGCGCCCACCATCTCGCGTTGAGCGTTGAGTTGTGGCTGGTAGACCAGGGTGAAATCTCCGTCTCGCACCGCTTGATGGAGCTCACGGCGCAGAGCGAGCCGAGTACGCGTGACTTCGGTGAACTCCTCGATGTAGAAACGGTAGGAGCCCCGGCCCGCGCTTTTGGTGGCGTGCAGCGCCGAGTGGGCGTGCTGGACCAGCTCGGTGGTGTGTGCGGCATCGTCTGGGAACAGGCTGATGCCGATGCTGGCCCCCATGAACTGCGCGCCAACGTCCGACAAGTCCCACGGCCGCGCAAGCCCGTCCACGATGGCTCCAGCCAGCTCTGCCAGTTCCGTGCGCGAGGGCACGCGCAGCAGCATCAACGCGAACTGGTCATTGGTCAGGCGCGCCAACAACCCACGTGCCGCCAGCAACGCGCCAATGCGCTTGGCCGCTTCGGCGAGCAAGGAATCGCCCACACGGTGTCCGTAGGTTTCATTCACGCTTTTGAAGTGGTCCAGATCGATCAGCAGCAAGGCGACCCTGCGCGCTGGGCCCTGGGGCTGGCGCGAAGCATCGGCGACGGCCCGCTCCAGCGTGTCCTCAAAATAACGTCGATTGGGCAATCCCGTGAGGGCGTCGAAGTGCGCGACCTGGTATAGCTGCTCCTCGTTGCGAAGCACGGCCGCCTCCGCCGCCCGCAGGCGATTCAGCAGTCTCACCACGATCACCTGGCGCAGCGCGGCAAGGAGCACCACCACCAGGCAACTCACAAAAATCAATGTCTGCAGGCCCGCGCGCCCGTCGCCCGCCGCAAACAACAGCCCCAGCGTGATGGCCGCCAGCGTCATCGACAACAGCGGCACAAAGTTCATGACGCGGTCACAGCGCGTACGGTAAGCCACATCACCGGAGACCTCAAAGCGCAACCAGCGCGCACCCCAACCCAGCAGCAGCGCGGAGATGCTGAACGTGGCATTGGCCCAGCTGCCGGGCACCAGGTTTCCGCTGATGACCACCAGATTCCAGTGCATCCAGCTCAGGCCATACCCGAACATGCCCATCAGCACCAGTACGTGCGAGCGCGTGACCCGTATTCCGACCGTCGGTATCGCCAGGGCTGATACACCAGCCGCCGCCAGAAACACCGCTGGATACAGTACCAGCACTGTGCCCACAGCGGCGGACTGCATCTCTTCGGCGGGCAGATACATCACCAGGGTGAAAGCCACCAGTGCCAGTATCGCGCCGCCGAAGTCGAGTGCCGCAGGGAAGATGCTGTCGCGCGGCAGGCGAGCCACGGTCGCGAGAATCACAGTGACGGTCCACACGGGGGCAGCCGCCAGAAAGAACAGGTCCGCGGGAGCCGGAAAAGGGCTCCAGCCGAGCAGCACCTGCAGGTTCCACACCAGCTGGCCCACAGCCAGCAGCAGCGCGCCGATAAACAGCCCGGTGTGCAACCGCCGTTCAGCATGTCGTACCGGAACGCGGCCTTGCCATGCCCACCAGGCTGCCAGACCGATGGTCAGTGTCCAGGAAGCATTGTCGAGAAACAACTGCGCGCGCACGTCGGCCACGGCGGGCGAAAGCGCGTAACACCCCAGCGCCAACACCACGCACACTGCCGAGAAAATGCGTTCTGACTGGGACATAGGGGGGAAGATGACAGCGCAACTACTGTTACTGAACGTATCCTTCGCATTGTGGCGGCAAGCCGCCCGGCGACCAATCTCCCGGCGATAGTGCAGGGGAATACATCTGCAAAAAAGATAGCACCCCGCGCTCGACAGTCGAGCGCGGGGTGCTACTTTGATGCAATGCCCCCCGTGCGCTGGTGCGCCCTGTCCGTGGCGAGGCCCTGCCTCAGAACCCCGGCAGCACCGAGCCCTTGAATTCGGTCTGGATGAACTTTTTCACCTCGTCCGACTGGTAGGCCTTCACCAGCTTGGCCACCCAGGGCTTGTCCTTGTCGGCCTCGCGCACGGCGATCAGGTTGACGTAGGGGCTCTTGGCGCTTTCCTGCGCGATGGCGTCCTTGCCGGGGTTCAGGCCCGCCGACAGCGCAAAGTTGGTGTTGATGGCCGAGGCGTCCAGGTCGTCGAGCGAACGGGGCAGCTGGGCGGCGTCCAGTTCGACGAACTTGAGCTTCTTGGGGTTGCTCACCACGTCGAGCGGCGTGGCCTTCAGGCCCGCGCCGTCACGCAGCTTGATCAGGCCCTTGTCCTGCAGCACCAGCAGCACGCGGCCGCCGTTGGTGGGGTCGTTGGGAATGCCGAACTTGGCGCCTTCCTTCAGGTCTTCGAGCTTCTTGACCTTCTTGGAATACAGGCCGATGGGGAAGTTGACGGTGTAGCCTGCCGACACCAGCTTGTAGCCACGGTCGGCCACTTGCGCATCCAGGTAGGGCTTGTGCTGGTAGCTGTTGGCGTCCAGGTCGCCGGCGGCCAGGGCGGCGTTGGGCTGCACGTAGTCGCTGAACTCGACGATCTGGATCTTGAGGCCGTCCTTCTCGGCGACCTTCTTGACCTGCTCGAAGATCTGCGCGTGGGGACCGCCCGTCACGCCCACCTTGATGGGCTTGTCCTGGGCCAGAGCGCCCGACGAGAAGGTGGCGGCGGCAGCGAGGGCCAGGGCGGATTGCAGAAGCAGGCGCTTGTTGTTGTTCACAGGGATAACCTTTCGTTGAGAGATGCCGGGCATCCTAGGGTTTTCCCGATAAAACAGGAACGAATAAGTTTTTATTTCGTTACAACCCAATCAAATAAGCGCTGGCCTGCGTGCCGCTTTCAACCCCGCAAAGCAACGTTGTTCAACTTGTCCAGCCGCTCGGGCCAGGTGCCTTCCACCATCGCGCCCTGCAGCAGGATGCGCGTCCAGGCCACCCAGGCGTCCCACTGCACGCGTTTGTCCCACGCATTGCCCCAGGCGCTGAACAGGTGCAGCGCACTGGAGGCGGCGGCCTTGGCGTCGTCCGTGCGGCCGGCCGACAGGTACAGCTGCGCCAGCACCATCTGCGGCTCGGCCACCCAGGGGTTGTGGCGGATGGCGCTTTCCAGCACGCCGGTGGCCACGTCCAGGTCGACCAGCGGCTGGTCCTGCTGGATCACCGACCAGTACAGCGAGGTCGCCGCCGCGTCGTTGGCGGCCGACAGCAGCTGGCTGCACTCCGCAAACACCGGCGGCAGCGGCAGCTGGTGCTTGAGCCCGGGGTGCTGCAGCGTTTTGCCCAGCGCGCTGATCTGGTGCAGCATGCGGCCGCTGGGCCGCATGGGGCCGGGCCACAGCGATGCGGCCCAGTGCGCCTTCTGCGGGCGGTGCTGCACGTCAGGAAAGCGCGAAAAGATGTCGTCCTGCCAGCTGAACCACTGCTCGATGGTGTCGGCCATGCTCACCACGATGAATGCCGCCACCTCATAGGGCGTGAGCGTGTGCTGCTGGCCGTCCTTGCCGTCCAGCACCATGCTGCCGTCGGCCTCCAGCGTGTGCGACAGCACCTTCTGCACGAACTGGGTGCGCGACTGGGTGCAGAACAAGTACACCAGGTGCTCGGCCGACTCGCCCGCGATGTCGCGCACCCGGGCGCGCTCCTTGGCAGGGTCGAACTTCACCAGGTCGACAAACGCATTGCCGTACACGCTGTGCAGCAGGCCCAGCAAGCGCACGTCGCGCGGCTGCTGCCACAGCGTGAGCGTGCGGGCCACGCCCACCAGGTGGTGGCGGAAGGTGCCCGCCTTGTGCCAGTCCTGCCCTACGTTGCGCGCCAGCACGGTGGGCAGCACGGGGGCCAGTTCGGCATCGCGCGCCAGCCACTCTTCGTCGAGCAGCGGCAGCGCGCGGGCCAGCAGATCGGTGTCCAGGGGGTGCAGGGGCAGGCTCATGAAAGGCATCTCCAAAAATTCGGTGGGGTGGTCGGGCCCGCGCGGACGAGCCTGCAAGCTCGCAAGTATGGCCGCTCGCGTGCGCCCCCAGCCACAAACGGGGTAACCGGCGAAGAAATTGGATAAAAAACTACCTCAGCGCTTATCCATATTGACCTTTCAGCTATCAATATTGAAGCAAAAAGACGAACGATCACGGCATTCGACTCCGACAGCGTTTTGGGGCTTGTCTACATTTCAACAATCGTTGTAATATCGAATCATGAATGAAAACATGGTCATCCAGGCCCTGGCGGCATTGGCCCACGAGCTGCGGCTTCGGGTGTTCCGCGCACTCGTTGTGGCGGGTGAAGCGGGGCACACGCCGGGCGCGCTGTCGTCAGAGCTGGGCATTGCGCCCAACACGCTGTCGTTCCACCTGAAGGAACTCGCGCACGCCGAACTGGTGACGCAGGAGCGGCAGGGCCGCAACCTCGTCTACCGCGCCAACTACCCTGCCATGACCGGCCTGCTGGCCTACCTGACCGAAAACTGCTGCCAAGGCGCCGGCGCATGCATGGACGGCGCGGCCACCGCCTGCTGCGACGACTCTCCCCCTCCCACCCACTGAAAGGAAGTAGCACCATGAAGCGATTCCATGTCCACATGCACGTGAGCGATCTCGACCAGAGCATCGCGTTCTATTCCCGGCTGTTTGCAGCCCCGCCCACCCGCGTGGAGGGCGACTATGCGAAGTGGATGCTCGACGACCCGCGCCTGAATTTCGCCATCTCCACCCGGGGCGACAAGAAGGGCCTCGACCACCTGGGCTTTCAGGTGGACGACGCGCACGAGCTGGCCGAGCTGAAGGCACGCGCCGCGTCGGCCGACATGGCGCTGCTGGACGAAGGCGCCACCACCTGCTGCTACGCCCGCAGCGAAAAGCACTGGGTGACCGACCCCGAAGGCGTGGCGTGGGAGCACTTTCACACGCTGGGCAATATCCCCTTGTTCAACGAGGCGGCTGCGCCCGGCCAGGCTGCCGCAGCCTGCTGCCCCACGGCGGCGCCCATGGATGCGCGCATGGATGTGCCCACCGTCGCAGCGCCAGTGGCGCCTGCAAAGCCAACGGCCGCCTGCTGCGGCCCCGCATCCACCCGCACACCCAACGCCACATCCACCGCCGCTGCCCCATGCTGCTGACCGACACGCTTCCCATGAGCGACACCGCACCGCCCGGCCACAGCGCCACTCCGTTGAACGTGCTCTTCCTGTGCACCCACAACTCGGCCCGCAGCATCCTGGCCGAGGCCCTGCTCAACAGCCTGGGCGCGGGCCGCTTCAAGGCGTATTCCGCTGGCAGCAGCCCGCGCGACAACCAGCAGCCCCACCCGCTGGGCCTGCTCGCGCTGCAAGCGGCCGGCATCGCCACCGAAGGCCTGCGCAGCAAGAGCTGGGATGAGTTTGCCGCGCCGGGCGCGCCGACGATGGACCTGATCATCACCGTCTGCGACAACGCTGCGGGCGAGGTCTGCCCCCTCTGGCCCGGCCACCCGGCCACGGCCCACTGGGGCTATGCCGACCCGAGCGCGGGCGACGGCACCGAGGCCGACCAGCGCGAGGCCTTTCGCCAGACGCTGCACGCCCTCAAGCGCCGGCTGGAGCTGCTGGTCAACCTGCCGACCGACAAGCTGGCCCGGGCCACGCTGCAGAGCTCGGCCCGGCAGCTGGGCGCCGAAGCATGAGCGCGGCATCGACGGCCTCCGAGGCCCCGCCACCGGCAGCCAGCCACGCCCCCATGAACGTGTTCGAGCGATACCTCACCGTGTGGGTGGCACTGTGCATCGTGGCGGGCATCGGCCTCGGCCAGGCGTTTCCGGGCGCGGCCCGCGCCGTGGGCGCGCTGGAGGTGGCCCGCGTCAACTTGCCCGTGGGCCTGCTCATCTGGGTGATGATCATCCCCATGCTGCTGAAGGTGGACTTTGGCGCGCTGGGCGAGGTGCGGCACCATGTGCGCGGCATCGGCGTGACGCTGTTCGTGAACTGGCTGGTCAAGCCGTTCTCGATGGCCCTGCTGGGCTGGCTGTTCATTCGGCACTGGTTTGCGCCCTACCTGCCGGCCGACCAGCTGGACAGCTACATCGCCGGCCTGATCCTGCTGGCGGCCGCGCCCTGCACCGCCATGGTCTTCGTGTGGAGCCGTCTCACCAACGGCGACCCGCTGTTCACGCTGTCGCAGGTGGCGCTGAACGACAGCATCATGATCGTGGCCTTCGCGCCGCTGGTGGCCTTTCTGCTCGGGCTGTCGGCCATCACCGTGCCGTGGGACACGCTGCTGACCTCGGTGCTGCTGTACATCGTCATCCCCGTGGCGCTGGCCCAGTGGTGGCGCCGCGCACTGCTGGCGCGCGGCCCGGCCGCGCTCGAGGCCACGCTGCAGCGCATCGGCCCGTGGTCGGTGGCCGCGTTGCTGCTCACGCTGGTGCTGCTGTTTGCGTTCCAGGGCGAAGCCATCCTGCGCCAGCCGCTGGTCATCGCGCTGCTGGCCGTGCCCATCCTCATCCAGGTGCTGTTCAACGCCTCGCTGGCCTATGGCCTGAACCGCGCGGTGGGCGAAAAGCACGCCGTGGCCTGCCCTTCCGCACTCATCGGTGCCTCCAACTTCTTCGAGCTGGCGGTGGCTGCAGCCATCAGCCTGTTCGGCTTCGAGTCCGGCGCCGCGCTGGCCACCGTGGTGGGCGTGCTCATCGAAGTGCCGGTGATGCTGCTGGTGGTGAAGGTGGTGAATGCGTCCAGGCCCTGGTACGAGGCGGGAGCCCGGCGCGCGCGGTGACACTGCCGTGCCGCCGTGACGCCGCACCGCCAAGCCCCGGCGGGCGGCGGCGCTCATGACCGCCGCGCGCCACGCCTTTTGCCCGCGCCGCCGCCCGGGCCCGAGCCCGGCTGCGACAGCGAGCCCGACGCCACCAGCGCGTCCGAAAGAAAACCCGTGAACGCCTGCACCCGCGTGGAAAACTGGTGGCGCTGCGGGTACACCGCATAGATGTCTGCGGCCGGCGTGTGGTACTGCGGCAGCACCGGCTCCAGCAGGCCCTCAGCCAGGTGGCGCGCCACGTCCCACTCGGCCCGCATCACGATGCCGTGGCCCTGCAGCGCCCACAGCACGGCGATCTCGCCATCGTTGGTGGTGAGGTTGCCGGTGATCTTGATCGACTCGGTGTGCGCCTTGCTGCCGCGCCCCGTGGTCAGGCGCCACAGGCCGTAGGCCTCGTCCCCCTGGCGGATGCCGATGCACTGGTGCTCCATCAGGTCGCGCGGCACGCGGGGCCTGCCGTGCTGCTCCAGATAGGCCGGTGCGGCGCACAGCACGCGGCGGTTGGGCGCAATGCGGCGCGCAATCACCCGCCCGTCCGGCGGCTCGCCGAAACGCACGCAGACGTCGTAGGCATCGTCGGTGATGGGCGGCGGGTGCACCGACAGCTGCAGCTGCACGTCCACGTCCGGGTAGCGGCGCACAAAGTCCGAGATCACGGGCGCGATGTGCATGCGGCCGAAGCCGAGCGTGGCGTTCACGCGCAACAGGCCCTTGGGGCTGGCCTTCGACTGCACGATGAGTTCATCGAGCGCATCGATCTCGCGCAGAATGCGGCGGGCGTGCTCCAGCAGCAGCTCGCCCTCGGGCGTGAGGCTCATGCGCCGCGTGGTGCGGTTGACCAGCACCACGCCCAGGCGGCGCTCCATCTGCGCCAGGTGCTTGCTCACGGCGGCGGTGGACACCCCCATTTCGCGCCCCGCAGCGCTCAGGCTGGGGCTGGCGGCCAGCGCCGAAAAAAAGCCCAGTTCAGCGGGCTGGATGGTGGAACTCATCGCCACATTATCAACTTCAGGTTGACGATGGATTCACTTTGAGCGCGTTTTCACGGCGCCGGGGTGCCTACAGTCGCACCCAGTCCTACCCACTGAGACCCTCATGAAAACCTATCAAATCGCCACCATCCCCGGAGACGGCATCGGCAAGGAAGTGATTCCCGCCGGCCAGCGCGTGCTCGAAGCCCTGTCTGCCCGCCACCCCGGCCTGCAGTTCGCATTCGAAAACTTTGGCTGGGGCGGTGACTGGTACCGCGCCCATGGCGTGATGATGCCGGCCGACGGCCTGGATGCGCTGCGCGGCAAGGACGCCATCCTGTTCGGCTCGGCCGGTGACCCGGACATTCCCGACCACATCACGCTGTGGGGCCTGCGCCTGAAGATCTGCCAGGGGTTCGACCAGTACGCCAACGTGCGCCCCACGCGCATCCTGCCCGGCATCGACGCACCGCTCAAGCGCTGCACGCCCCAGGACCTGGACTGGGTCATCGTGCGCGAGAACTCCGAAGGCGAATACTCCGGCGTGGGCGGCCGCGTGCACCAGGGCCACCCCATCGAGGCGGCCACCGACGTGTCCATCATGACGCGCGTGGGGGTGGAGCGCATCCTGCGCTTCGCCTTCCGCCTGGCCCAGTCGCGCCCCCGCAAGCAGCTCACCGTCATCACCAAGAGCAATGCGCAGCGCCACGCCATGGTGATGTGGGACGAGATCGCCGCGCAGGTGGCCGCCGAGTTCCCCGACGTGAAGTGGGACAAGGAGCTGGTGGACGCCGCCACGGCCCGCATGGTCAACCGCCCCGCCACGCTCGACACCATCGTCGCCACCAACCTGCATGCCGACATCCTGAGCGACCTTGCCGCCGCGCTGGCGGGCAGCCTGGGCATTGCCCCCACGGGCAACATCGACCCCGAGCGCCGCTACCCCAGCATGTTCGAGCCCATCCACGGCTCGGCCTTCGACATCATGGGCAAGGGCCTGGCCAACCCCATCGGCACCTTCTGGTCGGTGGTGATGCTGCTGGAGCACCTGGGCGAGATGGACGCCGCCCGCGAGGTGATGAACGCCATCGAACAGGTCACCGCCAACCCCGCGCTGCACACCCGCGACCTGGGCGGCACCGCCACCACGGCGCAGGTGACGGACGCCGTTTGCGCGCTGGTCGGCAGCGCCCCGCTGCAAAAGGCCGCCTGAGCCGCGTGGCTGAACCGCACCGCAACTTGGCGCGCCACCCCATGCACCCCGTCGACGCCCCACAGGCCCGCCGCTGGCTGCGCAGCATGTTCGATGCTGCCATCGCGTCCGCGCAGCCTGCTGCCTGCCTGCCGCCACACCTGCCCGCGCCGCCCTCCGGGCGCACGGTGGTCGTTGGCGCAGGCAAGGCCTCGGCCCAGATGGCGCAGGTGCTGGAGGCCCACTGGCCCACGCCCCTGTCGGGCGTGGTCGTCACGCGCTACGGGCATGCCGCTGCGTGCGACCACGTGCGCGTGCTGCAGGCCGCCCACCCGGTGCCGGACGCGGCGGGCCTCGCGGCCGCGCAGCAGTTGCTCGCCGCCGTGGCAGGGCTCACGGCCGACGACCTGGTGATCGGCCTGTGGTCGGGCGGCGGGTCTGCGCTGCTGCCCATGCCGCTGGCCGGCATCACGCTGGCCGACAAGCAGGCGATCAACCAGGCCCTGCTGCGCTCGGGCGCCAGCATTGGCGAGATGAACTGCTTGCGGCGCCACCTCTCGGCCATCAAGGGCGGGCGGCTGGCGCTGGCCTGCGGGCCCGCCCGCGTGGTCAATCTGGTGATGTCGGACGTGCCGGGCGACGACCCGCTGGACGTGGCCTCCGGCCCCGCCGTGCCCGACCCGACGACCCGCGCACAGGCGCTGGCCATCCTGCACCGCTACCGCATTGCGCTGCCGCCGGCCGCGCTGGCAGCCCTGGATTCCGAAGCCAGCGAGAGCATCAAGCCCGGCGACGCCCGGCTCGGGCCCATCACCACCCACGTCATCGCCACACCCCGCCAGGCCCTGCAGGCGGCGGCCGACGTGGCACGCCAGCAGGGCATGGAGCCCGTGCTGCTGGGCGATGCGCTGGAAGGCGAGGCGCGCGACATGGGCACGGTGCTGGCGGGCATGGCGCGCTATGCCGCCGCCACGCCGTCGCCCCGCCCGCGCGTGCTGCTGAGCGGGGGCGAGAGCACGGTCACGCTGCGCGCACCGGCCGCCGGGCAACCCGTGCAGCCTGCGGGGCGCGGCGGGCGCAACGTGGAATGCCTGCTGTCCATGGCCCTGTCGCTCAAGGGCCTGCCGGGCGTGTACGCACTGGCCGGAGACACCGACGGCATCGACGGGCTGGAGCCCGTGGCCGGCGCCATGGCCATGCCCGACACGCTGGAACGCGCGGCCGCCCAGGGCCTGCGTGCGACCGAGGCCCTCGACACGCACGACGCCCACACCTTCTTTGGCGCGCTGGGCGATTCCGTCGTCACCGGGCCCACGGGCACCAACGTCAATGACTTCCGCGCGATCCTGATCGCCGACACCGGCTGACCGAACCCATCCCACCCACAACAACCACAACCCCACGGAGACAAGCATGACACGCACCACCCAGCCCCACCCCACCGCCACCGCGCTGCCCGCACGCCGCCGCCACCTGCTGGCGCTGGCGGCCCTCGCCGCTGCCGCGTGCGCCCTGCCCGGCGCACCGGCCCACGCGCAGGCCTGGCCGGCCAAGCCCGTCACCCTCGTCGTGCCCTTTGCGGCCGGCGGCACCACCGATGTGCTGGCGCGCGCGCTGGGCGAAAAGCTGGGTGCGGCCCTGGGCCAGCCCGTGATCGTGGAAAACCGGGGCGGCGCGGGCGCCACCATCGGCGCCGACTATGTGGCCAAGGCCCCCGCAGATGGCTACACGCTGCTGATGGGAGCCATCCACCACACCATTGCCACCAGCGTCTACAAAAAGCTCAGCTACGACTTTCAAAAGAGCTTTGCGCCCATCACCACCGTGGCCCTGGTGCCCAACGTGCTCACCGTGAGCGCCACCACGCCCGCGAAGGACGTGAAGGAGCTGGTGGCGCTGGTCAAGGCCGCGCCCAACAAGTATTCCTATGGCTCCAACGGTGCGGGCACGGCCCAGCACCTGATCGGCACGCAGTTCTCCACGGCCATCGGCCAGCCCGTGCTGCATGTGCCCTACAAGGGCAGCGGCCCGCTGACCACGGACCTGCTGGGCGGGCAGGTGTCGATGTCGTTCGACACCGTCACCCCCGTGCTGCCGCACATCAAGGCGGGCAAGCTGCGCGCCCTGGCCGTGACCACGGGCAAGCGCTCGTCCACGCTGCCCGACGTGCCCACGCTGCAGGAGGCCGGCTTTGCGGGCTTTGACATCGGCACCTGGTTTGGCGTGCTGGCCCCGGCGCGCACGCCCGCCGACGTGGTGGCGCGGCTGAACGCCGAAATGGTCAAGGTGATCCAGTCGCCCGACTTCCAAAAGCGCATGCAGGACATCGGTGCCGAGCCCGTCGGCAACGCGCCGGCGCAGATGGCGGAGCAGATTGCGGCCGACACGGCGCGTTTCGCCAAGTTGGTGGCCGACAACAAGATCACCACCGACTGAATCGGCAGCTCCGGGGCGTACCATCGGCAAACGGCCGAGTGCTGGGCGCTGTGGGCTGAATGCCGCGTGCCATCGGCGCTGGCGGGTTGTATAACCCCCTGATGGCCGACCCTACCGAACCCATTGCACAGCCCGCCCCCACCGCCCCTGCCGCGCCCGCAGCCCTGATCCGCGCATTGGAAGAGCGCGCCTTCAACGCCTGGCCTGCGCACCAGACGGTGTTCCATCGCGGCTGGGTGTTCCGCCTGTCGGGCGGCTACACCAAGCGCGCCAACTCGGTCAACGCGCTCGTGCCCGGCGCGCCGTTCGACGGCGTGCGCGAGGCGGCGGCGGCGCTGTATGCGCGCCATGGGCTGCCCGCCGTGTTCCGCATCTCGCCGCTGGCACCGCCCGAGGCCGATGCGGAGCTGGCGGACGCAGGCTATGCCCATTTCGACCCCTCGGTGGTGCTGTACCGCCCCCTGGCGCCGGGCAGCGTCGAACGGTCGGAAGGCCCCCAGGCACTGGTCAGCACCTCGCCGTCAGACACCTGGCTGGAGGGCTTTGCCACGGCCAACGGCGTGGCGCCGCACCACCGCCGCCTGCACCAGCGCATGCTCGAATCCATCGCCCACCCTGCGGCCTATGCGCTGCTGCTGGACCAGGGCTATGGCGTGGGTTTTGGCCTGGCGGTGCTGGAGCGCGGGTCGGTGGGCCTGTTCGACCTGGCGGTGGCGTCCACCCACCGTGGCGGCGGACGCGGGCGCGCGCTGGTGCAGGCACTGCTGCACTGGGCGGTGCAGGCCGGGGCCACGTCGGCCTATCTGCAGGTGCGCGCCCACAACGATGCCGCGCTGCGGCTGTATGAGGGCATGGGGTTCCGCGCGGCGTACGAGTACCACTACCGGGTGCCGGGCTGACGCGCGGCTCTGTTGCCGCTGATGCAGCAACAGCAACAGCAACGACCCAAAATATGGATAAAAGCAGCCCCCAGCGCTTGCTGATAAAGCGCTGACAGCTATTTATTTGATAGCGATCAAGCTCAGCGGTGGCTGAGCCTGCGCACCGCCCAGTCGCCCAGGCTTTGCACGGCCTGCACGAAGAAGATCAGCACCAGCACCACGGCCAGCATGATCTCGGGCAGAAAGCGCTGGTAGCCATAGCGGATGCCCAGGTCGCCCAGGCCGCCGCCGCCAATCGCACCGGCCATGGCCGAGTAGCCCGTGAGGCTCACGAACGTGATGGTCAGCCCCGCCACGATGCCGGGCAACGCCTCGGGCAGCAGCACCTTCCACACGATCTGGCCGGTGGTGGCGCCCATGGCCTGCGCGGCTTCGACCAGACCGTGGTCCACCTCGCGCAAGGCGGCCTCGACCAGGCGCGCCACAAAGGGGGCCGCCGCAATGGTGAGCGGCACCACCGCCGCAGCCGTGCCGATGGACGAGCCCGTGATGAAGCGCGTGAACGGAATGATGGCCACCAGCAGGATGATGAAGGGCGTGGAGCGCACGGCATTCACCAGCCAGCCCACGAGCTTGTTGACGGGGCCGTTCTGCAGCACGCCGCCGTGGTCGGTGAGGCGCAGGAAAACGCCCAGAGGCACGCCGATGAGGCCGCCGACGATGCCGGAGATGCCCACCATGATGAGCGTCTCCCACAGCGACACGGCGAACAGGTCCAGCATGGCCGGGGTGAAGTTGTTGAACATGGTTTTGCTTCCTCTGTGTGTTTCAGCCGGCCACGGCCACTTCCTGCACCTCGACACCGCCCGCGCGCAGGTGCGCCACGGCGCCGCGCAGGCGCTCGGCCTCGCCGCTGGCATACACGGCCAGCGAGCCAAAGGTCTCGTCCTGGATCTCGTCCACCTGGCCGTGCAGGATGCTCATGTCCACGCCGAACTCGCGGATCAGCTGCGACAGGATGGGCTGGTAGGCGCTGTCGCCCGCGTACGACAGGCGCAGCAGCCGACCGGTGTGGCCCGCACCCAGCTGCCCGGCCAGCTTGCGCACGTGGTCCAGCACGCTGGCCGGCAGCTCCTGCGGCAGGATCTCGTCGATCAGGCTTCGGGTGATGGCCTGCTGCGGGCGGGTGAACACGTCCAGCACGCGGCCCTGCTCCACGATGCGGCCGGCCTCGATCACCGCCACGCGGTCGGCCACCTGCTTGATGACCTGCATCTGGTGCGTGATGAGCACCACCGTCAGGCCCAGCTCGCGGTTCACCTGGCGCAGCAGGCCCAGGATGGAACGCGTCGTCTCCGGGTCCAGCGCCGACGTCGCTTCGTCGCTGAGCAGCACCTTGGGGCGGCTGGCCAGCGCCCGCGCAATGCCCACGCGCTGCTTTTGCCCGCCGCTGATCTGTGCGGGGTAGCGGTCGGCCAGGTGGGCCAGGCCCACCAGCTCCAGCAGCGGGGCCACCCGCGCGCGGATCTCGGCTTTGCCCATGCCCGCCAGCTCCAGCGGCAGCGCGGCGTTGTCGAACACGGTGCGGGACGACAGCAGGTTGAAGTGCTGGAACACCATGCCGATCTCGCGACGCGCTTCGCGCAGCTGCGCGTCGTTCAGCCGCGTCAGGTCACGGCCGTTCACGATCACCTGGCCCGTGGTGGGCCGGTTGAGCAGGTTGATGACGCGCACCAGCGAGCTCTTGCCCGCGCCGCTCTTGCCGATGATGCCGAACACTTCGCCCGGCTGGATGCTGAGGTCGATGCCGCGCAGGGCTTCGACAGGGCCTTGTGGGCCCGGGTAGGTTTGGGTGATGCCCCGTAGATCGATCATGGAGAAAAAAGAAACCCCTGGCGCTGCCGCCAGGCTTTGCAAGCGCAAGCCGGGCGGCAGCGCGCAGCGTGTGAATGGCAGGGAGGCGGGAATGTACCGGCGAACCGTAAGAACACAAACGATTAAAAAATCGGGTGTTTAGAAGGCATAGGAATAACGCCCGTGCTATGCCCAGGTCATCCCGAAAATTTGATAGCAACAAACCCTTTGCAGATAAGCGCCAGGGCCTATTTTTATGCAGATTTTGGCGAAGGGCCGGACGGCGGGGTGCGCCCCATCACGGCATGCACCTTGTTCACCAGGGCCTGCGCGTCGAAGGGCTTGGTGAGCAGCTCCATCTGAGCGCCCAGAAACTGCGGGCTCTGCGCAGCCTGCTCGGCGTAGCCCGTCATCAGGATGACCCGGATGCCCGGGAATTTCTCCCGCGCAAAGTCGGCCACCTGGCGGCCGTTGGGCCCGGGCAGGCCCACGTCGGACAGCAGCAGGTCGAACTGCACCGCCCCCGACAGCAGCGCCATCGCGGCGCCGCCCGTGGCCGCCTCCATCACCTGAAAGCCCAGGTCGCGCAGCAGCTCCACCGCCAGCGCGCGCACCGTGTCCTCGTCTTCCACCACCAGGATGGAGTCGCGGCGCCGCTCGCCCGACAGCGGGGTGGCGGGCTCGGCGGCCTCGGGCTGCGGCGCCTCGCCCTGCGACCGCCGGAAGTACAGCGACACCGCCGTGCCCTGCCCCACTGCGCTGTCCAGCACCGCCATGCCGCCCGACTGGCGCATGAAGCCGTAGATCATCGACAGCCCGAGGCCCGTGCCCTGCCCCAGCGGTTTGGTGGTGAAGAACGGGTCGAACGCCCGGGCCACCACGTCGCCCGCCATGCCGGTGCCGGTGCCGGTGTCGCGCAGCGTGACACACACATACTCGCCCGGCTCCAGGCCGGGGATGGCGGCCACGGCGGCGTCGTCGGCCGCCACGTTGCCCGCCGCAATGTGCAGCGTGCCGCCGTCGGGCATGGCGTCGCGCGCATTGATGGCCAGGTTGACCACCGCGCTTTCGAACTGGTGGGCGTCCGTCAGGGCCAGCCACAGCCCGTCGGGCAGGGCCAGCTGCACGGCCACGTTTTCGCCACAGGTGGTGCCCAGCATCTCCTGCAGCCCGCGCAGCGAATCGCCCAGGTCGACCGCGCGCGAGTCCAGCGGCTGGCGGCGCGAGAACGCCAAGAGCCGCTGCGTGAGCGACGCGGCCCGCCGGGCCGCCGCCAGGCCCGACTCCACGTAGCGGTCCACCTCGTCGTGGCGGCCCTGCGCCATGCGCTGGCGGATGAGCTGCAGCGGCAGCGTGATGCTTTGCAGCAGGTTATTGAAATCGTGGGCGATGCCGCCCGTCAGCTGGCCCACGGCCTCCATCTTCTGGCTCTGGCGCAGGCGCTCCTCGGCGTTGCGCAGGGCCTGATCGCGCAGATGCTGCTCGGTGGTGTCGCGGCCCACCGCGTGGATGAAGCCATCGCTGGGCACCGCCGTCCAGGCGATCCAGCGCTCACCGCCTTCGTGGTGCACATGGCGGGCCTCGATCCGGCGTCGCCCCGGCTCGGCCGCCAGCTGGCCCAGCGCATCGAGCACCGGCGTGGCGTCGTCGGCATGCACGAACGCCACCAGCGGGTGGCCCACGGTGTCGCACTCGGACCAGCCCAGCGTGGCCGTCCAGGCCGGGTTCACGGCGGTGATAGTGCCATCCAGGCGCGCCACCAGCAGCACGTCTTCCGACAGCTGCCACAGGCGGTTGCGGTCTGCCGTGCGCTGGGCCACCTGGTGCTCCAGCGATGCGGTCAGCTCGCGCCAGCGCTGCACCGCCTGGAACTTGCCCGTCGTCTCGACCACCGTGTCCAGCATGCCCAGCACCGTGCCGTGTTCGTCGCGCACCGGGCTGTAGCAAAAGGTAAAGTAGGCCAGCTCGGGGTGGCCATGGCGGTTCACCTCCAGGCCGAAGTCTTCGATGAACGTGGCTTCGCCCGCATACGCGCGCTCGACCATGGGCGCAATGGCAGGCCAGGCCTCGGCCCACACATCCCGGAACGAGCGGCCCAGCGCATCGGGCTTGTCGCCCAGGATGATGCGGAACGCGTCGTTGTAGAGCATGGTGTAGTCCGCCCCCCACACCAGGCAGCTGGGGAAGTGCGAGGCCAGCAGGTTCTCCACCGCATGGCGCAGCACGGGCGGCCAGTGCGCCAGCGCACCGATGGGCGTCTGCGCCCAGTCGAACTGCCGCACACGCTCACTCATCGGGCCGGGGGCACGGGGAAACGGCGGCAGGTCGGGCAAGGGTTCGGTCATGGGTCAGGCAAGGGGCGCAAAGGGCGCAAAGGGTGCGAGGGGCGCAAGGGCCTGCGGGCAAGCCGAAAGTCTACAGGGCGACACCCTGCGCTCCTACCCCGGCGACCCCGCCACGCGCCTGCACCCGGCGCGAGATCAGCCAGCCCAGCACCACGATGCCCGCCGCGGCCGCCGTGAACACCGGGGGGATCCAGCCCCGGTCCACGCTGAACGCCACGATCAGCACGCCCGTGGACTGCCCGAGGAACAGCAGGCACGCAAACAGCGTGACCGCCGTGCCGCGCGCCTGCGGCGCCATCTGCGTGGCCTGCACCTGCAGCGTGTTGTGCAGCATGTAAAAGCCGATGCCGGCCAGAAAGCAGCCCAGCATGGCCCAGGCCACGGCAGGCGCCCACGCCAGCGACAGCAGGCCCACGCCCACCAGCGCGGCCCCCAGCAGCGCCAGCCCCTGCTCACCCAGTGCCGCCAGCCAGCGCCGCGCAAACACGCTGTAGATCAGCCCGCCCACGCCATAGAGCACCATCACCCCGCCGGCCGCAGCGGCCGACAGCCCGAACCCGTCGACCATGCGCGCCGGCACGAAGGCCAGCGTGCCAAACGCCAGCGCGCCCTCGATGGCCACCACGGCCAGCACCCAGCGCACGCGCGCCACACGCAGCAGCGCCATCGTGCCCGCCAGGTAGTTGGCCAGGGAGAAGGCCGGAGCCCCCGGCGGCAGCGGCGCACCGCCCAGCGCCCCGATGGCGCGCGCATGGCGCAGCAGCAGCACGGCCGCCGTGAAGAAGGCCAGCGCCAGCGCGCCCAGCGCGGCGCGCCAGCCCAGCACCTCGGTGGCAAAACCGCCAAACCACTGGCCCGCCATCATCCCGGTCACGGTGGCCACCATCAGCCGCGCCAGCGTCTCCTGCCGCTGCTCGTAGGCCACCTCGTCGCCGATCCAGGCCATGGACAGCGGAATGATCCCGGCCGCCGCCGCCCCCATGGCCGCGCGCGCCACCACCAGCACGGTGAAGCTCGGCGCCAGCGCCGTGACCGCACTGAACACCGCACACGCGGCCGTGGCGCCAATGATCACGCGCACCTTGCCCACGCGGTCGCCCAGCGGGCCGTACACCAGCTGCAGCACGCCATAGGCCACGGCAAACGCAGCGATCACGGCCGAGGCATCACCGGTGGTGACCTGGTATTCAAGAGACAGCGCCACCAGCATCGGGTCGCACACCCGCATGGACGCCATGCTGCAGAAGGCCGCCAGGCTGATGAGCCGCAGCATCGTGAGGGAAGAAGTCATGGGCGCCGATTGTGGTGCGGCGCCCCTGCGCCCGCTGGCGCGGGGCACGAAGCACCCCGGCTGGTGAAGGTCTAGCCCACTCACCCCGCTCGCACCCCCACCTATGCGGCGCAGGCATAACAGATAGATCAAATGCACTCCGGCGCTGCGCCAGCGCGCCAGACAATGCAATGCTGACCTCAGGAGACTCCCCCATGCCCTTCATCACCCGCCGCGGCGCGGCCCAGCTCATCGGGGCCGCAGCCCTTGCCGGCGCTGCGCTGCCACTGGCCGCCCTGGCCCAGGCCTATCCCTCCAAGCCCATCACGGTGGTGGTGCCGTACGCGCCGGGCGGCGGCGTCGACATCGTCACCCGCATCGTCACGCAAGAGCTGGGGACCGCGCTGGGCCAGACCATTGTTGTCGACAACAAGCCCGGCGCATCCACCAACATCGGCATGGCCGCCGTGGCCAAGGCACCGGCCGACGGGTACATGCTGCTGACGGCCTCGCCCTCGCTGACCAGCAATGGCGCGCTGTTCAAGAACCTGGCCTTCGACCCCGCCAAGGACTTCACCGCCATCGGCAAGATCGGCTACGCGCCCCTGGTCGTCGTGGTGCCCGCAGCCTCGCGGTTCAAGTCGTTCAAGGAGCTGGTCGAGTACGGCAAGGCGAACCCCGAAGAGCTGTCGTACGGATCGGCGGGCAACGGCAGCTCCGGCCACCTGGCCAGCGAACTCATGAAGCAGGAAACCGGCGTGCGGGCGGTGCATGTGCCTTACAAGGGCGGCAGCCCCGCCATCACCGACCTGATCGGCGGGCGCATCTCGTTCATGTCGATCAACCCGCTGGAGGTGCTGGCCCACGTGCAGGCCGGCAAGCTGCGTGCGCTGGCGGTGTACGGCAGCAAGCCCACCGACACCCTGCCCGACCTGCCGACCACCGCGTCGCTCGGCTGGCCCAAGCTCGACGCCACCGTGTGGTGGGGCCTGATCGGGCCCAAGGGCATGACGGCCGATGTGGTGGCGCGCCTCAATGGCGAGCTGCAGAAGACCCTGGCGCGCAAGGATGTGCAGGAAAAGCTCGCCACCCGCGGCGCGATCGTCGACACCGGGTCGGCAGCGCAGTTCGAAGCGTTCAACCGCGCCGAAACCGCCAAGTGGAGCCGGGTGATCAAGGACGCGGGCATTCAGGCAGACTGATCCGCGCCCCGGCCCGCTGAACCTGTTCGCGGGCCACACCGCCAGGGCATTGCCGGGCATCCCCGGTGCCCCCAGCAGCGCCTGTGGCACCGCTCACGCTGCCGATTGCCAAAGACCCCAGTGCTCTGCTTTTTATAGCTATCAGCGATTTATGGATAAGCGCTGAAGCCCAATTTTCATCGGATTCCTCCCCGCCGAAAGCGCCTGGGAGCCTGCGCGGCTGGCGGCCGCCGAGGCACTGTGATTAAATTCAGTGCCTTCATCTGGCCACCCCGGGCCACCTCCACGCCATGCCGGCCTCCCCGCCCGCCCCGCCGCCTCCGACCATCACCCGCTTTCACCGCACCCGCCTGATGCAGATCTGGCGCTCGGCCGGATGGCCGTGCAAGGACGGGCTGGAGATCGACCTGCTGGCGGCCGGGCTGATCGCCCTGCACACCGCCGCCGATGGCTGCGAAACCCTGCGCCTCACCGACGATGGCATTCGCACCCTCGCCCAGGCGCGCCAGCGCGGCGTGCGCGCCTTGAGCCTGCACGACCGGCTGGGCCAGAAGTTTGCGGCGCAGCTCCTGGCCGCGGGCCGCATCGTATGGGCCGAGCTGTCGCTGCGCGCGGTGATCGACAGCGTGCCGGTGGCAGGCGCGCCTGCCACCGTGGCTGGCGCACCATCCAACGCCGCACCACCCATGGCCCCGCTGTGGGCCGACGACGATGCCGCCCCCCCGGCCCGCGCCGCCGCCAACGTGTGGCGCATGGCCCGGCCCGACCTGTTTTCGGTGCGCAACACCTCGGTGCCCGCCTACCTGCAGCCCATGGTGCATGAGGTCAAGGCCAGCCGGGCCGATCTGCTGTCGGACCTGCGGCACGACGCCAAACGCCAGGCCTACCAGTGGCTGTGCGAGGAGTGCTACTACGTCTTCCCAGCAGGCATTGCCGAGCCCCACGAGATCCCAGAGCACTTCGGCATCTGGGTGCTGCACGGCAGCGTGGACGAGGGGCGCTTCGAGCTGCTGCGGCCCGCGCGGCACAACCGCTGCACCCTGCCGTTTGCGGTGTGGATGGCGCTGTGCAAGGCCACGCCCCTGCGCGGTGATGACGACCTGGCCCAGTCGCAGCTGGGCGGCCCCGCTGCCGCTGCCCCTGACGCCGACACACCCCCACCCGCGCCATGACCTACATCGTGGCCGTGCGCGAGCTGTGCGAGTTCACCGCCAAGCAGGGCGACCTGGACCTGCGCTTCACGCCGGCGCCCACGGCGCTCGAAGGCATGGCAGGCCATGCGGTCGCCGCGTCACGCCGGGGTGCAGGCTATCGCGCCGAAGTGGCGCTGAGCGGCAGTTACCAAAACCTGCAGGTGCGCGGCCGGGCCGATGGCTACGACCCCGCACAACAGCGCATCGACGAGGTCAAGACCTTCAAGGGCCGGCTCGACCGCCAGCCCGCATCGCACCGCCACCTGCACTGGGCGCAGGCCAAGGTGTATGGCTGGCTGCTGTGCGAACAGGAGCAGCTGGCGCATATCGACGTGGCGCTGGTGTACCTGGACGTGGGCACGCAGCAGGAGACCGTGTTCACCGAGCGCTGCAGCGCCGACGACCTGCGCCAGCACTTCGAGGCGCAATGCCAGCGCTTCATGGCCTGGGCCGAACAGCAGGTAGCCCACCGTGCCGCGCGCGATGCGGCACTGACCACCTTGGCGTTTCCCTTCGGCGGCTTTCGCACCGGCCAGCGCCCGCTGGCCGAAGCCGTGTACAAGGCGGCAGTAGCGGGCCGCTGCCTGCTGGCCCAGGCACCCACGGGCATTGGCAAGACCATGGGCACGCTGTTCCCGCTGCTCAAGGCCGCCCCGGCGCAGCGCATCGACAAGGTGTACTTTCTGGCGGCCAAGACCTCGGGGCGGCAGATGGCGCTGGATGCGCTGGCGCGCCTGGCCGACAGCGTACCGGCCCTGCCCTTGCGGGTGCTGGAGCTGGTGGCGCGCGACAAGGCGTGTGAACACCCCGGCAACGCCTGCCACGGCGAATCCTGCCCGCTGGCGCGCGGCTTTTACGACCGGCTGCCCGCGGCCCGCGCCGCTGCGGTAGCCACCAACAGCACAGGCCAACCCGCCCCCGCCTTGCAACAAGCCCGGGTGCGCGAGGTGGCCCTGCAGCACGGCGTGTGCCCCTATTACCTGAGCCAGGAACTCGCCCGCTGGGCCGATGTGGTGGTGGGCGACTACAACTACTACTTCGACCTGGGCGGCCTGCTGCACGGCCTGGCGCAAGCCAACCAGTGGCGCACGGCACTGCTGGTGGACGAGGCGCACAACCTGGTGGAGCGCGGCCGCAAGATGTTCACCGCCGAGCTGCACCCCGCCGCGCTGGCCCAGGCCCGCAGCAGCCCCGCCGCCGCGCAGCATGCCCCCGTGAAGAAAGCGCTGGACAAGGTGCGCCGCGCCTGGGTGGCGCTGGACAAGGCGCACCCGGCGGCCTACACGGTGCTTGAAGCCTTCCCCGACAAGCTGCTGGCCGCGCTGCAGCAGTGCACCACCACCCTCACCGAGCACTTCACCGACCACCCGGCCGAGCCCACCGAACACACCCGCGCGCTGCAGACCTTCTATTTCGACGCCCTGCACCTGCAGCGCATGGCCGAGTTGCTCGATACACATTCGATGGTGGACATCACCCAGGCTGCTGCAACCCACCACCAGCGCGCTTCCAAGCCCGGTGATTCCGTGGTCTGCATCCGCAATGTGGTGCCCGCGCCCTTCCTGCAACCCCGGCTGCAGGCCGCGCACACCAGCACGCTGTTCTCGGCCACGTTGCAGCCCGCGCGCTACTACGCCGACCTGCTGGGCCTGCCGGGCGACCATGTGGGGGTGGACGTGGAATCGCCCTTTGCCGCGCAGCAGCTGCAGGTGCAGGTGGCGCGCCACATCTCCACGCGCTTTGCGCACCGCGCGGCGTCGCTCGCGCCTTTGGCGGCGCTGATGGCACAGCAGTTCCGCGCGCGGCCCGGCAACTACCTGGCGTTCTTCAGCAGCTACGACTACCTGCAGCAGGCCGCCGCGCTGTTTGCGCAGCAGCACCCGGACGTGCCGCACTGGTGCCAGTCGCGCCGCATGCTCGAAGGCGAGCAGCGCGAGTTTCTGGCGCGCTTTTCCACCACCAGCCAGGGCATTGCGTTTGCCGTGCTGGGCGGCGCGTTTGCCGAGGGAATCGACCTGCCCGGCCAGCGGCTGATTGGCGCCTTTGTGGCCACGCTGGGCCTGCCGCAGGTCAACCCCGTCAACGAGCAGATCCGCGAGCGCATGCACAGCCTGTTTGGCGCGGGCTATGACTACACCTACCTCTACCCCGGCCTGCAGAAGGTGGTGCAGGCGGCGGGGCGGGTGATTCGCACGCCCGACGACGAGGGCGTAGTGCACCTGATGGACGAGCGTTTTGCGCAGGCCCAGGTGCAAAGCCTGCTGCCGGCGTGGTGGCAGACCCGTGGCCGCGCGTGACCATTACGCCGATGCGAAATGCCCCGGCAGACATCCTGCAAAGTTATAGTCGCCCGCTGGGTACCGCCCGGCAACGCGCCTGCGGGCCTGATGGACGTGCGCGGGGGTTGGCCGGCATGCCCGACCCGGGTTGATACCAGCACCACAACCGACCGCCTCTGGCGATGATCCCAGTCAATGCGCTTCAAAACTCAGCTTTTCGCTCTGGTGCTGTCGGTGCTGTTGCCGGCCTTTGTGGCTGCGATGCTGGCCATCTGGTACGTGTACGAGGAAGAAAAGATGGTGCAGGAAGCGGGCCTGAAGGAGGCCGCACGCGCGCTGTCGCTGCTGGTGGACAACGAGCTGCAGTCGCGCCAGAGGATCCTGCGCACCATCGCCAACGACCCCTCGCTTGCGACCGGAAACATCGCCAAGTTCTATGAGTTTGCGAAAAAGAACGCGGCCAGCCCCGAAACCACCATCGTGCTGATGGCGCCCGATGGGCGGCAGCTGCTGAACACGCGCGTGCCGCTGGGCACGCCGCTTCCCACCGAGCGGCCGGCCAGCATCGAGGACCTGATGCGCCGCGACGGGGGCATCACGCCCCTGGTATCCGACATCTTCATGGCCCCGGTCGCCAAGCGGTTCGACTTTGCCCTGCAGGTGCCGTATATGGAGCGCGGGGAGATCCGCTACTTTGTGGGCATGGGCGTCAACGTCACCGCCATTCAGGCGCTGCTGGCGCAGCAGAAGCTGCCCACGCGCTGGCTGGGCGCCATCGTGGACCGCAATGGGGTGCTGCTCGCCCGGTCGCGAAAGCCCGAGGAATTCGTCGGCCGCTCGTCGGACGAACGGCTGCAGAGGCTGTTCGCATCGACCTCGCAGGGCCTCACACGCTCGGTCACGCTCGACGGGGTCGCAGTGAAGACGTTTTTCCACCGCGTGGCCAGTTCGGACTGGACCGTGGTGCTGAGCATTCCGGAAGAAGACATCCGCAGCTCGGCGGTGCGCGGCGCCGGGATCTTTGCCTTTGCGGCCTTGCTGGTGCTGGTGGTGACCTTGTTGCTGGCCCGGCGCATCGGCTCGGGCGTCATCCAGCGCATGCAGCGGCTCGAAGAAGCCGCCCAGGCACTGGGACGGGGCGACCCCGTGACCTACACCGCGCAGGGGCTGGTGGAGGTGGACGCCGTGGGCTCGCGCATGGCCGAGGTGAGCAACCGGCTGCGCCTGTCCCAGCGCGAGCTGGAGCTGCGCGTGGCCCAGGCGGTGGCCGACTCGGAACGCGCGCAGCGTGCGCTGCTGCAGAGCCAGAAGATGGAGGCGCTGGGCCGCCTCACGGGCGGCATTGCGCACGAGTTCAACAACCTGCTGCAGACGCTGTCCACATCGCTGCAGTTGGCCAAGCGCACCCACGACACCGAGCGCTTGCACAGCCTGCTGGACACCTGCAGCAAGGCCATCAAGCGCGCCAAGACACTCACCGGGCAGCTCAGCTCGTTCGGCCGCACGCAGGACGCGCGGCTGGAGACGGTGAACCTGCACCGCCAGATCCATGAGTTCCGACAGCTGGTGGACAACGTGCTGCCCGCCAGCATTGCGCTCGAGATCGAGGTGGAGGAAGAACTGTGGCCGGTGACCATCGACCCCACCCAGTTCGAGCTGGCGTTCCTCAACCTCGCAATCAACGCCAAGGACGCGATGCCCGCCGGAGGCGCCATCCGCATCCGGGTGAGCAACGAGGAGACGCCCCCGCCGGTGGAAGGCCTGCCGCCCGGCGACTATGTGTGCATCAGCGTGGCCGACTCGGGCATCGGCATGACGGAAGAGGTCATGGCCAAGGCGCTGGACCCGTTCTTCACCACCAAGAAGGTGGGCGAAGGCACGGGCCTGGGCCTGCCCCAGGCGTTCGGCTTTGCCCGGCAGTCTGGCGGCACGCTGGTGCTCAGCAGCCAGGTGGGTGAAGGCACGCGCGTCGACATCTATCTGCCGCGCGCAGCCGACGCGCACGCCGACGCCGCAAGCACCCCGGCCCAGCGGGCGGCCAATGGCGGGCCGCAGGTGCAAGGCACGGTGCTGTTTGTCGAAGACGACGCGCTGGTGCGCGAGAGTGTGGCCCCCGCCCTGGAGGCCGCGGGCCTCACAGTGATCCTGGCCGAGAACGCCGACGCCGCGCTGGCGCGGCTGGAGGCGGGCACGAAAGTGGACTTCGTGTTCTCGGACGTGGTGATGCCAGGCACCCTCACCGGCATCGACCTGGCCCGCGCCGTGGTCAGCCGCTTCCCTCAGATGAAGATGGTTCTCGCCACCGGCTATTCGGAACACCGCGTCTCCATCCCGGGGGTACAGGTGCTGGCCAAGCCCTATGACCTGGCCGATGTGCTGAGGCTGCTCACGCGGGCCGGGTGACCCGGGCGCCCCCGGGTCGGCATCCCGATAGCTACAATTTTCGTAGCTACAAGACCTTATACATCACGCGTCGGGGCTGATTTTTATACATACATCAGCTTCTACTTGCGAGAATAGATCTGGTCAAAGCTCGCGTTGTCCGCAAAGTGCTCCCTGGCCGCCTTGTCCCAGCCACCAAACGCGTCGTTGATGGTGAACAGGTTCAGCTTGGGGAACTGCTTGGCGTACTTGGCCTTGGCCTTGTCAGACACGGCCGGGCGGTAGAAATGCTTGCCCGCAATGTCCTGGCCTTCTTCGGTGTAGAGGTATTGCAGATAGGCCTCGGCCACGGCACGGGTGCCCTTCTTGTCCACGTTCTTGTCCACCACCGACACCGCTGGCTCGGCCAGGATGGAGATTGACGGCGCGATCACGTCGAACTTGCCGCCGAATTCCTTTGCGAGCAGGTGGGCTTCGTTCTCCCAGGCAATCAGCACGTCGCCCTGGTTGCGCTGCGCAAACGTGATGGTGGAGCCGCGCGCGCCGGTGTCCAGCACGGGCACGTTGCCATACAGCCGGGCCACGAAGTCCTTGGCCTTTGCGTCACCACCGTATTTGCGCTTGGCGAATTCCCACGCCGCCAGGTAGTTCCAGCGCGCGCCGCCCGAGGTCTTGGGGTTGGGGGTAATCACCTTCACATCCGGGCGCACCAGGTCGTCCCAGTCGCGGATCGCCTTGGGGTTGCCTTGGCGCACCACCAGCACGATGGTGCTGGTGTAAGGCGAGCTGTTGTGCGGCAGCCGCTTTTGCCAGTCCTTGGGGATCAAGCCGCCATTGGTGTGCAACGCATCGGTGTCGCCCGCCAGGGCCAGCGTGGCCACGTCGGCGTCCAGCCCGTCGATGATGGAGCGCGCCTGCTTGCCCGAGCCGCCATGGCTTTGCTTGATGGTCACGTCCTGGCCGGTCTTGGCCTTCCAGTGCTTGGCAAACGCCTGATTGAACTCCACATACAGCTCACGCGTCGGGTCGTACGACACGTTGAGCAGCGTTACCGACTGCGCGAACGACGGCAATGCCGTCAGGGCCAAACTGCCCACCAGGGCGGCGGCGAGGGGAAACTTGATAAAGTCGCGGCGAAAATTCATGGCACGGGCCTCTTTGGTGAATGTGTTGCGGTGCAAAACACCGATGAAACGCATTCTGGAAGCCCCTCTTAAAAACTGAAACTACTGAGATTTCAGTTCTTTATTCCAAAAACATCTGAGCGACACTTTTCCGCTCCTCCACGACAAGGACATTCCCATGGCACGCACCGTTCAATGCATCAAGCTCGGCAAGGAAGCCGAGGGCCTTGACTTCCCCCCCTACCCCGGCGAACTGGGCAAGCGCATCTGGGAAAGCGTGAGCAAGGAAGCCTGGGCCGGTTGGCTCAAGCACCAGACCATGCTCGTGAATGAAAACCGCCTGAACCTAGCCGACGCCCGCGCCCGCCAATACCTGGCCCGGCAGATGGAGAATCACTTTTTTGGCAGCGGCGCGGACGCTGCGGCCGGGTACGTGCCCCCCAGCGCCTGACCACCCTTCCTCTTCCTATGTCCGAGCCTGTGGACTGGCTGCCGGACGGCACCCCCTACAGCCCCCGCTTCGGCGACCGCTATCACAGTGAGAACGGCGGCCTCACCCAGGCTCGCCAGGTTTTTTTGCACGGCTGCGGCCTGCCCGCCGCATGGGCCGGGCAAGCGCAGTGGCGCATTCTGGAAACCTGCTTTGGCTTTGGCCTGAACTTCCTGGTCACCTGGGCCGCATGGCGGGCCGACCCACAGCGACCTACGCTGCTGCATTTTGTGTCGACCGAGGCCTGGCCGGTGAGCGCCGACGACCTGCTGCGTGCCACTGCGGCCCACCCCGACCTGGCGCCGCTGGTGCAAGAGCTGCACCGTCAATGGTGGGGCTTGCTGCCCGGCGTGCACCGGCTGCGCTTTGACGAAGGCCGGGTGCTGCTGACCCTGCTGGTGGGCGACACCCAGGCCATGCTGCGCCAGCAGAGCCTGACGGTGGATTCCATCTACCTCGACGGTTTCAGCCCCCAGCGCAACCCCGAGAGCTGGGACCTGCACACCCTGAAGGCCGTGGCGCGCTGCTGCCGCCGCGGCACCCGCCTGGCCACCTGGACCATCGCCCGCGCGGTGCGCGACGCGCTGGCCCAATGCGGCTTTGAAGTGACCCGCGTGCCCGGCGTGCCGCCCAAGCGCGATAACCTGCACGCCACCTACAACCCACGCTGGGAGCCACGCACCCCGCGCCAGCCCGTGGCCGCGCCCGAACCCGCCCTGCCCGGCCCCTGCATCGTGATCGGCGGCGGCATTGCGGGTGCCGCCGCCGCCGCCAGCCTGGCCCGGCGCGGCTGGCAGGTGCAGGTGCTGGACCAGGCGGCCGTGCCCGCCGCGGGCGCATCGGCCCTGCCCGCTGGTGTGTTTGCGCCGCATGTCTCGCCGGACGACAGCGTGCTCTCGCGCCTGTCGCGCAGCGGCGTGCGCACCACGCTGGAGCAGGCCCGCTGGCTGTTGAACGAAGGCCTGGACTGGGCCGCAACCGGTGTGCTGGAGCACCGCACCGACGGCACGCCCGGGCTCGCGCCGGACTGGATGCAGGGCCCCGGCGCCGCCTGGAGCGAGCCCGCACCGCCCGCCACCCTGGCCGCAGCCCAGCTGCCCCCGGGCACCACGGCCTGCTGGCACCACCAGGCCGGCTGGGTGCGCCCGGCCCGCCTGGCCGCAGCCCTCCTCGCGCAGCCCGGCATCCGCTGGCACGGTGGCTGCCAGGTGGCGCGGTTGCAGCGCATCGCGCCGCTTGCTGCAAATGGCCGCCCAGGCCCCGAGGTCTGGCAGGCACTAAACGCCCACGGCCAGGTGCTGGCCGAGGCGCCGACCGTGGTCATCGCGGCGGGCATGGGCAGCGTGGAGTTGCTGCGCCGCCCCTGGCCGCTGCAGCCCGTGCGAGGCCAGGTGTCCTGGGGCGTGCATGCAGCAAGCACGGATGCGCCGCCGCTGCTGCCGTTTCCCGCCAATGGCCACGGCAACCTGGTGCCCCGTTTTCCGCTGGACGGCGACATGGAAGGCCGCCAGGGCTGGCTGATGGGCTCCACGTTCGAGCGCGACGTGCATGCCCTGCCGCCCACCGCCGAAGACATCAAGGCAGCGCACGCAATCAACCGGGACAAGCTGCAAGCGCTGCTGCCGGGCATCGCCCCGGCGCTGGAGCCCCTGTTCGCCAGAGCCTCGCAGCCCTCTGCCGAGGAGCCGCCCTGCCTTTACACCTGGGCCGCCGTGCGCTGCACCGCGCCCGACCGCCTGCCCATCGTGGGCCCGGTGGATGTGGCAAGCCTGCCGGGCCTGTGGGTCAGCACGGCCATGGGCGCGCGCGGGCTGACCCTGGCGCTGCTGTGCGGCGAGCTGCTGGCCGCCCGCCTGCAGGGCGAGCCGCTTCCCGTCGATGCCCGGCTGGCCCGCGCGCTGGGCACAGAGCGCATGTAGCACCCCTGCGCTACAACGCCCGCCAATCCTTGCTTATATTCATTTGCGCATATTGGCAGAGCAAAACAATAGTTTGCATCCATAAGAAGGACCTCTAAAGTCGCCGCCATGCATGAATTGGCGTTCGTCTTTGCGGGCTTTGCCGTCGGGCTCATCGTGGGCCTGACGGGGGTGGGCGGCGGCTCGCTGATGACGCCGATCCTGATCTTCTTCTTTGGCGTGAAGCCCCACATGGCCGTGGGCACCGACCTGCTGTTTGCGGCGTTCACCAAGATGGGGGGCACCGTGAGCCTCGCCCGCCAGCGCCTGGTGCCCTGGAAGGTGGTGGGCCAGCTGTGCGCAGGCAGCATTCCGGCCGCGCTGCTCGCGCTGTGGGCGCTCAAAACGATGGGCCCGGCCAGCGGCACCGCGCAAAGCATCATGACGACCACGCTGGGCTTTGCCCTGCTGCTCACGGCGGCGGCCACGCTGTACAAGGCCATCGCGTTTTCGGCCCAGCGCCAGGCCGCCGAGGCCGCCACCCGCAAGACCGATGCGCGCGACCCCACCCGCCCCCGCCACTGGAGCCTGCCCGTGCTGCTGGGCGCGGTGATCGGCACGCTGGTCACCTTCACCTCGGTGGGTGCGGGCGCGATTGGCGTCACGGTGCTGCTGCTGGTCTACCCGCTGCTGCCGCTGCCACGCGTGATCGGCGCCGACATTGCCTACGCCGTGCCTTTGACCCTGGTGGCAGGGCTGGGTCATGCCACGCTCGGCTCGGTGGACTGGCCTTTGCTTGCACAATTGCTGGCTGGCTCGCTGCCAGGCATCTGGCTGGGTTCGCGCCTGGTCACCCGCACGCCTGAGCGCCTGATCCGCTCTGCCCTGTCCGTCCTGCTGGCCTGGGCAGGCTTCAAATTGATTCTGATCTAGGAACCCTGCGGTTCCCGCCCCACGATGTACCAATACACAGCATTCGACAAACAGTTTGTCCGGCAGCGCGCGGACCAGTTCCGCGACCAGCTCACCCGCTGGCAGACCGGCAAACTGCCCGAGGACGATTTCCGCCCGCTGCGCCTGCAAAACGGCTGGTATGTGCAGCGCTATGCGCCCATGCTGCGCGTAGCCGTGCCCTACGGCGAGATCGCCAGCCGCCAGATCCGCGTGCTGGCGAAGATCGCCCGCGAGTACGACGAGCCCGAGGCCGCCGTCTTCAAGGCCGCCATGGAAGGCCAGGGCAAGCTGGGCACCACCTTTTTGCCCACGCACTGCGCGCACTTCACCACCCGCACCAATGTGCAGTTCAACTGGATTCCACTGGCCAAGAGCGCCGACGTGATGGATCTGCTGGCCTCGGTGGACATGCATGGCATCCAGACCAGCGGCAACTGCATCCGCAACACCACCACCGACGCGCTGGCCGGCGTGGCGGTGGACGAGATCGTGGACCCGCGCCCCTATGCGGAGCTGATCCGCCAGTGGTCCACGCTGCATCCCGAATTCGCCTTCCTGCCGCGCAAGTTCAAGATCGCCATCAGCGGCGCCAGGGACGACCGCGCCGCCACCGGCTGGCATGACGTGGGGCTGCACCTCGTCAAGAACGGTGCGGGCGAGATCGGCTTCAAGGTGTTCGTGGGCGGCGGCATGGGCCGCACGCCGGTGGTGGGCACGGTGATCCGCGAGTTCCTGCCCTGGGACCAGATCATGAATTACATCGAGGCGATCGTGCGCGTGTACAACGAGCACGGCCGCCGCGACAACAAGTACAAGGCCCGCATCAAGATCCTGGTCAAGTCCGAAGGCCAGCAGTACATCGACGACGTGGAAGCCGAGTACCGCCAGATCATGGAGATCGACGGCGGCCCCCACACCATTCCGCAGTCCGAATTCGACCGCGTGGCGGCCTGCTTTGTGGCGCCCCCACTGGCCGACATCGCCGACGTGGACCCCGCCGCGCTTGACGCATCGCTCAAGGCCCAGGCTGCCGAACATGTGATGTTTGGCCGCTGGCTGCAGCGCAACGTGCACCCGCACCAAAACCCGCAGCTGCGCGCCGTCACGCTGTCGTTCAAGCGCCCCGGCCAGTCGCCCGGCGACGCCACCAGCGAGCAGCTGATCGCCCTGGCCGACCTGGTGGACAAATACTCCGCCGGCGAAGCCCGCGTGACGCACGACCAGAACGTGCTGCTGCCCTGGGTGCACGCCAGCCGCCTGTTCGAGCTGTGGCAAGAAGCCCGGGCCCTGGGCCTGGCCAGCGCCAACGTGCAGCTGCTCACCGACATGATCGCCTGCCCCGGCGGCGACTTCTGCGCGCTGGCCAACGCCCGCTCGCTGCCCATTGCGGAGGCCATCACCCAGCGTTATCAAGACCTGGACGAGCTGGACGACATCGGCGAGATCGACCTGCACATCAGCGGCTGCATCAACAGCTGCGGCCACCACCACAGCGGCCACATCGGCATCCTGGGCGTCGACAAGGACGGCAAGGAGTGGTACCAGGTCACGCTGGGCGGCTCGGACGGCTCCGACCTGTCGGGCGCCGCCGTGGCGGGCAAGGTGATCGGCCCCTCGTTCTCGGCGGCCGAAGTGCCGGACGTGATCGAGGCCGTGCTCGGCACCTACCGCGACCTGCGCGAGAGTGGCGAGACCTTCCAGAACACCGTGCGCCGTGCGGGCCTGGACCCGTTCAAGGAAGCCGCCAAGCAGGCCCGCCACCCGGCCGCTGCCGAAGAGGCAGTGGCATCGGCCTGAGCCCTGCCCCACGCACACAACGACAACGACACCATGAAGATCCTTGCCACTCAAGACCACCAGCCGCCCGCCGAGGGCGACACCCGCGTGGTGGCCCTGGCCAACGATGCCGACGCCCTGGCGCTGCCGCTTGACGGCGTCGAGCGCGTGGACCTGCACTTTCCCAACTTCACCGATGGCCGCGCGTTCAGCCAGGCCTTCCTGCTGCGCCGCCGCCGTGGCTTTGCGGGCGACATCCGCGCCACGGGCGACGTGCTGATCGACCAGCTGGTGCAGATGCAGCGCACGGGCTTTTCCAGCGCCGTGCTGCGCGCCGGGGTGGACGCTGCGGACGCCCAGCGCCAGTTCGAGCGCTTCCCCGGCTTCTACCAGGGCGATGCGGTGAACCCGCAGCCCCACTTCGCCACTGAAAAGGCTGCCGCATGAGCCAGATCGACCTTGCACAAGTCAACGCCGAGCTGGGCCGCAACGCCGAGGGCCTCGTCGCCTGGGCGCTCGGCCTCAACCAGCGCCCCATCGTCACCACCAATTTCCGCCCGTTCGAGGCCGTGATCCTGCACATGGTCACGCAGGTGAACCGCGACGTGCCTGTGGTGTGGATGGACAACGGCTACAACACCGAGGCCACCTACCGCTTTGCCGACGAGGTGACCCAGCAGCTGGGCCTGAAGCTCAAGATTTATCTGCCGCTGCGGTCGCGCGCGCACCGCGAGGCGGTGGACGGCCCCACGCCCGCGCTGGACGACCCTCGCCACGCGGCCTTCACCGAAGAAGTGAAGCTCGAACCCTTTGCCCGCGCCCTGCGCGAAACCGCGCCCAAGGTGTGGTTCACCGCCCTGCGCGCCACCGACACCGCCGTGCGCGCCCAGATGGACCCGGTGAGCATCAACCCCGACGGCCTCATCAAGGTGGCGCCGCTGCTGCACTGGTCGTCCAAGGACCTGCACGAATACTGCGTGAAGCACGGCCTGCCCAACAACTTCGACTATGTGGACCCCACCAAGGGCGAAGACAACCGCGAGTGTGGGCTGCACCTGGCGCACTGATACGGATCTGCCCACCGACTACCCGAAACCGTTCACGCTGAGCCTGTCGAAGCGCCGCGCAGAGCTTCGACAAGCTCAGCCCGAACAACTCTGATGGATCAACCGTACCTCTGCCCGCCCCACTAGCGATCCGACCATGAACGCCCGCACCGATACAGCGCTTCTGAAAAACAACAACATGAGCTACCACCTGAACAACTCGCACCTCGATGCGCTCGAAGAAGAAACCATCTTCATCCTGCGCGAAGTCGCCGCCGCCTTCGAGCGCCCCGCGCTGCTGTTCTCCGGCGGCAAGGATTCGCTGGTGATGCTCAAGTGCGCCGAAAAGGCGTTTGGCGCGGGCCGCATCCCCTACCCGCTGCTCATGATCGACACGGGCCACAACTTCCCCGAGGTGACCGATTTCCGCGACTTCCGCGCCAAGGAACTGGGCGCCGAACTCATCGTGCGCAACGTGGAAGACAGCATGGCGCGCGGCACCGTGCGCCTGGCCCACCCGGGCGAATCGCGCAACGTGCACCAGTCGGTCACGCTGCTCGAAGCGATTGAAGAGTTCCGCTTTGACGCCCTCATCGGCGGCGCCCGGCGCGACGAAGAAAAGGCCCGCGCCAAGGAACGCATCTTCAGCCACCGCGACAGCTTCGGCCAGTGGCAACCCAAGGCCCAGCGCCCCGAGCTGTGGACGCTGTTCAACACCCGGCTGCAGCCGGGCGAGCACTTCCGCGTGTTCCCCATCAGCAACTGGACCGAGCTCGATGTGTGGCAGTACATCGACCGCGAGAACATCGCGCTGCCCAGCATCTACTACACGCACCAGCGCCAGGTGGTGGACAAGAAGGGCCTGCTGATGCCTGTGACCGAGCTGACCCCCGCACGCGAGGGCGATGTGGTGGAGACGCGCGACGTGCGTTTTCGCACCGTGGGTGACATCACCTGCACCGCGCCCGTGGAGAGCACCGCCGCCACCCCGGCCGAGATCGTCATTGAGACCCTGGCCGCCGACGTGAGCGAGCGCGGCGCCACGCGCATGGACGACAAGACCAGCGATGCGTCGATGGAAAAGCGAAAGAAAGACGGGTACTTCTAATGACTACTATGAATTCGATAGCTGTCAGCGCTTATACAGAAAGTGCTGGAGCCCAAAATGACCATATATCCGCCCTCAAGTTCATCACCTGCGGCAGCGTGGACGACGGCAAGAGCACGCTGATCGGCCGCCTGCTGGTGGACAGCAAGGCCGTGCTGCAAGACCACCTGGCCGGCGTGCAGCGCCAGGGCGAAACCGACCTGGCCCTGCTGACCGACGGCCTCAGCGCCGAGCGCGAGCAGGGCATCACCATCGACGTGGCGTATCGCTACTTCGCCACCGAAGAGCGCAAGTTCATCATCGGCGACGCGCCCGGCCACGAGCAGTACACCCGCAACATGGTCACCGCCGCCAGCAGCGCCGACGCGGCCGTGGTGCTGGTCGATGCCACCAAGCTCGACTGGAAGAACCCCCACCTGGCGCTGCTGCCCCAGACCCGCCGCCACAGCCTGCTGGCCCATCTGCTGCGCGTGCACTCGCTGGTGTTCGCCGTGAACAAGCTCGACGCCGTGGAAGACCCGGCGCTGGCGTGGAAGCACATCCAGGGCGCGCTGCAGTCCTTCGCGCATGCCGCTGGCATCGCCGTGCGTGCCACCGTGCCCGTCTCGGCCCTCAAAGGCTGGAACGTGGTCGACGCGCACGCTGGCTGGTGCGGCTATGACGGCCCCACGCTGCTGCAGGTGCTGGAAGTGCTGCCCAACACCCCCGCCGACGCGGCGCTGGCGCCGGCCTTCCCGGTGCAGTGGGTCGAGAAGTTCTCATCCTCGTCCGACACCCGCCAGGGCCGCCGCGTGTTCTGGGGCCGCGTGGCCGCAGGCCGCTTTGCGCCCGGCACGGCGGTGCAGGTCTTCCCCAGCGGCCAGCTGGCCACCGTGGCCCAGGTTCTGGACCACGCCCGCCGCCCCACCGATGTGCCCGCAGGCACCAGCGCCGGCATCATCCTCGACCGCGAGGTGGACGTGTCGCGCGGCGACTGGATTCTGGCCGCGCCCACGGCAGCGGCCGCACCCGCTGCCGACGACGACTTTGGCGACACCCCTGCCGCCACCCCGGCCTGGCCCGCCAGCCGCGAACTGCGCACCACCGTCGCGTGGATGGACGACGAGCCCCTGGTGGCTGGCCGCGTTTACTGGGCGCTGCACGGCCACCGCTGGGTCAAGGCCAAGGTCAAGGCCGTGGTGCACAAGCTCAACATCAACACCCTGGCCGAAGAAGCCGCCACGCAGCTCGACCCGAACGCCATCGGCCACGTCCAGTTGGTGCTGCAAGAGGCCATTCCGGCCGCGCCGTTTGCCACCGCCCGTGTGCTGGGCTCGCTGATCCTGGTGGACACCGCCAGCCACAAGACCGCTGGCGCCGTGCTGGTCCACTGACCGCGCCCGGCGCCTGTCCGCTACACCACACCCCACCCTCCGCCAGAGATCCTTGCAACCCCAGGTCGGTGAAGCCCTTAAAATCGAGGGTTTTCACCGACCCACACAACTCCTGCCATGACCCACGTCGTCTCCGAAAACTGCATCAAGTGCAAGTACACCGATTGTGTGGACGTGTGCCCCGTGGACTGCTTCCGCGAAGGCCCGAACATGCTCGTCATCGACCCCGACGAGTGCATCGACTGCGCCGTGTGCATCCCCGAATGCCCGGCCAACGCCATCTTTGCCGAAGAAGACCTGCCGTCCGACCAGATCGCTTTCATCAAGCTCAACGCCGAGCTGGCCTTTGCCGATGGCTGGAAGAGCATCACCAAGCGCAAGCCCGCACTGCCCGACGCCGACGAGTGGAACGGCAAGCCGGGCAAGGTCAACGAATTGGTGAAGTGACCCAGCGACCCCAACCGTTCGGGCTGAGCTTGTCGAAGCCTTGCGCCGCGCTTCGACAAGCTCAGCGTGAACGGTTTGTGGCGACCCAGAGCAACGTGGCGCCTGGCGCTGCCACCCGCCTGCCACGGCCATGATTCAAGAAACCGACGCGGTCGTCATCGGCGCAGGCCCCGTGGGCCTGTTCCAGGTCTTCCAACTCGGCCTGCAGGGCATCACAGCCCACCTCATCGACGCCCTACCCCACGCGGGCGGCCAGTGCGTCGAGCTGTATGGCGACAAACCCATCTATGACATCCCGGGCATCCCGGTCTGCACCGGGCGCGAGCTGGCGGAGCTGTTGCTGAAGCAGATTGCCCCGTTCAAGACCCAGTGGCACCTGAACACGCTGGTGTCTGCACTTTCCCAGCAAGCCGATGGGCGTCTGCTCGTTGAAACCTCGCAAGGCGCGCAGTTGCTGGCCCGCACAGTGTTCATCGCCGCCGGTGTAGGCGCCTTTGTGCCGCGTACGCTCAAGGTGGACGGCATTGAGCGCTTTGTGGGCACCCAGGTCCACTACCAACACCTGCCCGCGACGGCGGATGTGGCCGGGCGCCACGTCGTCGTGCATGGCGGCGACGAGCCCGCCGTGGCCCGCACCGTGGAACTGGCCGAACAAGGCCAGGCCGCCCGCGTGAGCCTGCTGCACCGCCGCGATGTGTTCCAGGCACCCGATGCCCTGCTGCAGCGCCTGCAGCAATTGCGCGACGCAGGCCGCATCCATATCGAGGCCGCGCAGATCACCGGCATTGAAACCGCTGGCGACCAACTGACCGCCTTGCAGGTGGTGGACGCCGATGGCAACCCCCGCGCCCTGGCGCTGGACCTGCTGGTGGCCGTGCTCGGCATCTCGCCCCGCCTCGGCCCCATCGCCGACTGGGGCATCGCCATGGACCGCAAACAATTGGTGGTGGACACCGAGGCCTTCCGCACCAGCGTGCCCGGCATCTACGCCGTGGGCGACATCAACACCTACCCGGGCAAACGCAAGCTCATCCTGTGTGGCTTTCACGAGGCCACGCTGGCCGCGTTCGGCGCGGCGGAGGCACGCAAGGGGGACAAGGTGGCGCTGCAGTACACCACGACCAGCCCGCGCTTGCACCAGTTGCTGGGTGTTGCGCCCGCCGCCTCTGACTGACTGGCCACGCAGCCACACCACTGCAATACGTAGCTTACTGCTTTCGCAAGCGCTGCCGCCAGCAGGCTGCACAGCACCACGCCAACGCCAGTATTGATTCGCCACTTGCGATGGGTTTGATCGACCATCATGGCCAATCGGGTTCCTCCCACACCGCATTACGCCGATAACTCTTGCGGCAGCTTGCCTCCCGCTTGCAACTTGTGGCGACGCGGTGACGCAAATTCCATGTCGGCACGGGACATTGACAATCCCATTCCAGATGCCGGATATACGACTGCAGGTGTTTTACCCTCTGGGCCCCAATCGATCAGGCTCTTGTTGTTGTGGGGGAGTCC
>NZ_JBMIRS010000227.1:0-22005 GCF_049198005.1 Paracidovorax sp. MALMAid1276
GCTATTGGCTGCAAAAAGACGCCTTGCGGCCCATCCCGATCCGCACTACCACGCACTCGCGAGGGTTATGCAGGACATCCTTACAGGTCCAGCACCAGCAACTTGCTGCGCGCGCGCGAGCAGCAGGGCATGAACTGCTCGTTGCTGGCCTTTTCCTCGTCGGTCAGGTACATGTCGCGGTGGTCCACCTCGCCCTCCAGCACACGGGTCAGGCAGGTGCCGCACACGCCTTGCTCGCACGAGGTGAGGATGTCGATGCCCTCGCGGCGCAGCGCCTCCACCACCGACTCATCGGCCGCGATGGGGTAGACCTTGCCGCTGCTGGCGATGCGGACTTCAAAGCCCTGGTCGCCCGCGGTGTCCTGCGCCGGGGCGCCGAAATATTCCAGGTGGATGCGGTCCGGCGCCCAGCCCATGGCCTTGGCGGAGACCACCACGTGGTCGATGAAACCCGCAGGGCCGCACACGTACAGGCGCTTGTCCGCGCCCGGCGCGGCCAGCACGGCAGCCAGGTCCAGCCGCTGCTCGGGTGCCCCGGTGTCGACGTGGAAGTGCACATGCGGCGCCATGGCGGACGCGGCAATCTCGGCGGCGAATGCGGTGCGTTCCGCCGAGCGGGTGCAATAGTGCAGCGCAAAGTCTGCGCCCGTGGCCACGAGGCGGTCGGCCATGCACAAAAGCGGCGTCACACCGATGCCCCCGGCCAGCAGCACGGTGCGCTGCGCCGGGTGCAGCACAAAGTGGTTGCGCGGTGTGCTGATGGTGATGTCGTCCCCCTCGTGCATCTGGTCGTGCATGGCCACCGAACCGCCGCGCGAGGCCGCGTCGCGCAGCACGGCGATGCGGTAGCGGTGGGACTCCTGCGAGGCATTGCACAGCGAATACTGGCGCACCAGGCCCCCTGGCAGATGCACGTCGATGTGCGAACCGGCGCTGAAGGGCGGCAGCGCCGCGCCGTCCACGCGCGCCAGTTCGAAGCTGGCGATGCCCTCGGCCTCGGCCTGCTTCTTGACCACGCGGACCCTGAGCGTCTCCTGCGCGGTCATGCGGCCACCGCCGGGTTCGTGGTGGCGGGCGCGGCCCGCTCGGCCGCGATGATGCGGTCCAGGATCTTGCGCGATTGCACGCCGCCCGCGTCGATGTTGAGCATGAGCAGCTTGCGGTCGGGCCAGCGCAGCAGGTTGCGCTGCTGCTGCTCCAGCATGTCGCGGTCTTCGGCAAAGATGTTGCCCTGGCCTTCGCGGATCTGCGTGGTGAGCGACGGGTCCTGCGGCTTGAAGTGGCGCGCCATGCCCCAGAAGTAGTGGATGGAGGTGTCGGTCTCGGGCGTGATGAAGTCCACCACGATGCTCGATGCCTTCTTGTCGGCCGGGGCGTTGTAGCCGCCGTGGCCGGCCAGCGCCACGCCCACCTCGATCAGCACATGGCTGGGCGGCGTGAAGTGGCAGATCTGCCAGCGGTCCACGGGCTGGTCGTCGGGCAGGCCGTTCATGCGCAATGCCATCTTCCAGAACGGCGGGGCCTCGATGCCTTCCATGAAGCGGCTCGTGATGACCTCGTCGCCCTCCACCCGGGTCTTGCAGGGCACCTCGTCGATCTCCTTCTGGCCGATGCTGGTGGCATGCACATAGGTTTCGTGCGTCAGGTCCATCAGGTTGTCGATCATCAGCCGGTAGTCGCACGCGATGTGGTACAGCCCGCCGCCATAGGCCCATTCAGGGTTGTCGGCCCAGGGCAGGGGGTGGATGGCGGCAGGGTCGGCCTTGTCGGCGTCGCCGGGCCACACCCAGACGAAGCCATGGCGCTCCACCACCGGAAAGCTGCGCGTTTTGGGGAAACCCTGCACCCGCTGCCCGGGCATGGACACGGCCTTGCCCGTGCACTCCACCCGCAGGCCGTGGTAGCCGCACTGCAGGTGGCCCTCGCACACGGTGCCCAGCGACAGCGGCGCGCCCCGGTGGGGGCAGAAGTCTTCGAGCGCCGCGACCTGGCCGGGTGCGGGGCGGTAGAACACGATCTTCTCGCCGCAGACGGTGCGGCCCAGGGGCTTGTCGGCGATCTCTTGCGGCGTGCAGGCAACGTACCAGGCGTTTTGGGGATACATGGCGCTTGTCTCTGTGTGGGGTGGAGGGCGGTGCGCGCCGGCATGCCCCATGCATCAGCGCGCTGCTTGTGGGCGGATTGTGCGAAAGAACGGCGAGTGTGTATACATTCAAGCGCGAAACACCAGCTATTGCACTCTGGCATATCCCGTAAGCTATTGTTTTGAATAAATATTCTGGCTGAGTGTGTGGCGTCGATTGTGCAGGTTGTATACATTCACGGCATGAGCCATGCGAATTTGAGCGAAGCTTTTGCGCCCGCAGGCGCTGTGCCCATGGACGAACCGGCCGATGGCGCGGGCGCTTCGCAATCGGTGCGGGCGCAACTGCGCCTGCGCGAGATGATCCTGGCGGGCGAACTGGCGGGCGGGGCGCGCATTGCGGAGCTGGCGCTGGTGGAGCGGCTGGGCGTATCGCGCACACCCATTCGCGCCGCGCTGCAGCGGCTGGAGCAGGAGGGGCTGCTGCAGCGCCTGCCCGGCGGCGGCTATGCGGTGCGCACGTTTTCCGAAACCGATGTGGCCGACGCCATCGCCTTGCGTGGCACGCTGGAGGGGCTGGCCGCCCGGCTCGCCGCAGAGCGGGGCGTGCCGGCCGGGCTGCTGGCCGAGGCGCATGCCTGCCTGGCCGCCATCGATGCCACGCTGGGCCCGCCGACGCTGAACGACGAGGGCTTCACCCGCTATGTGGAGCTGAACGCGCGGTTCCATCAGCTGCTGGGCCGCATGGTGGGCAGCGAGGTGGTGCTGCGCGAGCTGGAGCGGGTCCGGGGCCTGCCGTTCGCGTCGCCATCGGCCTTTGTGATGGTGCAAACCCATTCCGTGCAGGCGCGCGACCTGCTGGTGGTGGCGCAAGACCAGCATCGCCAGCTGCTCGATGCCATCGAACACCGCGAGGGTGCCCGTGCCGAGGCCATACTGCGCGAGCATTCGCGGCTGGCGCAGCGCAAGCTGCGCGAAGCACTGGCGGGCACGGGTGGGGCGCGGGTGCATGCAGACATGCCCGCGCTCGCGCTCATCCAGCGAACGTCCTGAAGGAAGCGCTCGGCACGAGCGGCTCACGCGGGGCGCGGCCGGCGTGCCAATGTGCGCCAACCGAGGGTTTCACCGGTTTCATATCATTACGGCATAGCTGAAAGTCCGCCATAGAACTGGCATGCAGGCGCGAGCCCATGCACAGTGAGGGGCCTGATGATGATTCCCTGAGCCGTGCCCCAGGCATTCCCGCACCGCGGCACGGACGCACACCGACAGACCGGAGACAACAATGACCTTCTTGAAGCGACGCACCGCCATCGCAGCAATGGGAGCTGTGGCCCTGGCCACCCTGGCCACCACCGCTGCAGCCCAGACCGTCACCCTGCGCCTGCACCAGTTCCTGCCCCCGCAGGCCGTCATCCCCGCCAAGGCCCTGGTGCCCTGGGCCCAGAAGGTCGAGGCCGAGTCCGGCGGCAAGATCAAGGTGCAGCTGTTCCACGCGATGCAGCTCGGCGGCGCGCCACCGCAGCTGTTTGACCAGGCCCGCGACGGCGTGGTCGACTTCACCTGGACGGTGCTGGGCTACACCCCCGGCCGCTTCCCCAAGACCGAAGTGTTCGAGCTGCCTTTCATGAGCGGCAATGCAGAGGCCTCGTCGCGCGCCATCCAGGAGTACGTCGAGAAATTTGCCGCTGACGAATTCAAGGACGTGAAGCTGATCGCCGTGCACACGCACGGCCCCGGCCTGTTCCACACCAAGACGCCCGTCACCGGGCTCGAAAGCCTGCGCGGCATGAAGATCCGCGGCGGCTCGCGCATCATCAACAACATGCTCACCAAGCTGGGCGCCACGCCGGTCGGCATGCCCGTGCCTGCGGTGACCGAGGCGCTGTCCAAGGGCGTGATCGACGGCACCACCATTCCGTGGGAGGTGACTCCCTCGCTCAAGGTGACCGAGCTGGTGAAGAACCACACCACCTTTGCCGGCAAGGAAGGCCTGTACACCCAGACCTTCGCGTTCTCGATGAACAAGGCGTCCTACGACAAGCTGCCCGCCGACCTCAAGGCCGTGATCGACAAGAACTCGGGCATCGAAGCCGCGGCCATGTTCGGCCGTGCGATGGACGAGGGCGACAAGGCCGGCCACGACATCGCCGTCAAGGCCAAGAACAACATCGTGGCGCTGGATTTGGTGGAAACCCAGCGCTGGCGCCGCACCGCCGCGACGGTGGAAACCGACTGGATCAACGAAGTCAAGGCCAAGGGCATTGACGGCGCCAAGCTGGCCGCTGAAGCCCGCGCACTGATCGCCAAGCACAGCAAGTAATCCCCGGCCCCTGGGCCCCCGGCCGTCCTTGTGAACATGTTTCTCAGGGGCGGCTTTTTTTGCGCCGGAACAGCGGCATGGGTCCACAATGCCCGTCACCCCGGCACCCGTTCAGGAAGACTTGCGCATGATTGCATTCATCTACCGGCTGGCCCGATGGTCGGCCATTGTGGGCGGCCTCGTGCTGGTCGCGCTCACCCTCATGATCGTGACCAGCATCACCGGCCGCGCGCTCATTGGCGCGGGCCTCGGCCCCGTGCCCGGCGACTTCGAGCTGGTCGAAATGGGCACGGCCGTGGCGGTGCTGTTCTTTCTGCCCTGGACCTACCTCAAGGGCGGCCATGCCACGGTGGACCTGCTCTACGCCCACCTGCCCGCCTGGGCGCAGCGCGCCGTGGTGCTGGTCAGCGATCTGCTCATGCTCGCCGTCTGGCTGCTGCTGACCTGGAAGCTCTATGAAGGAATGATGGAAAAGAAGCAGTACATGGAGACCACCTTCATCCTGCAGATGCCGCTGTGGTGGGCGTATGCCGCCTGCCTAGTGGGTGCGGTGATCGGCTGCCTGGCCTACCTGGCGCGCACCGCCACGCTGCTGGGGCTGGGCAAGGAGCCGGAAGGCTGGACAACGGAAGCGGGAGCGCATTGATGAGTGGTTTCGAACTTGCCGCGTGGTCGTTTCCGATCCTGCTGCTGCTGATATTCGTGCGCATTCCCATCGGCCTGGCCATGCTGGTCTGCGGCCTGGTGGGCGCCTGGCTGATCTACGGCACCACCGCCCCGGTGCTCAACCAGCTCAAGCAGGTCACCTACAGCACCTTCTCCAGCTATTCGCTGTCGGTGATTCCGCTGTTTTTGCTGATGGGGCAGTTTGCAGCGCTGGGCGGGTTGTCGCAGGCGCTCTTCAAGGCCGCCGAGGCCTGGATCGGGCACCGCAAAGGCGGTGTGGCCATGGCGGCCGTGGGCGCTTGCGCCGGCTTCGGTGCCATCTGCGGATCGTCGCTGGCCACGGCGGCCACCATGGGCCAGGTGGCGCTGCCAGAGCTGAAAAAGGCCGGCTATGCCGGCGGCATCTCCACCGCCACGCTGGCGGCGGGCGGCACGCTGGGCATCCTGATTCCACCGTCGGTGGTGCTGGTGATCTACGCCATCCTCACCGAGCAGAACATCGCCAAGCTGTTCCTGGCGGCCTTTGTGCCCGGCATTCTGGCGGCCATCGGCTATGTCATCGTGATTGCGCTGTACGCCCGCATGCGCCCGAAGGAAATGGGCACCGTGCCCCCGCTGCCCATGGCCGAGCGCTGGAAGGCCACGGCCCGGGTCTGGCCCGTGCTGCTGATCTTCGTGGCCGTGGTGGGCGGCATCTACCTGGGCTTGTTCACCCCCACCGAGGGCGCGGCCGTGGGCGCGTTTGGCACGGGCGTTGCGGCCTGGCTGTCGGGCGGGCTCAACCGCAAGACCCTGGTGGCCGCCGTGATGGGCACGGCCGTGGCCACGGGCATGATCTTCATGATCGTGCTCGGCGCCGGCGTCTACAACACGTTCCTCGCGCTGTCGCAGTTGCCGCAGCAGGCCGCGCAGATGGTGGCAGGCTCGGGCCTGAGCCCCATGGTCGTGCTGGTGTCCATCCTCGTCATTTACGTGGTGCTGGGTTGCTTCATGGATTCGCTGTCCATGATCCTGCTGACCATTCCGGTGTTCTTCCCCATCGTCACGGCGCTCGACTTCGGCATGACGCCCGAAGAGTTCGCCATCTGGTTCGGCGTGCTGGTGCTGATCGTGGTGGAAGTGGGGCTCATCACCCCGCCCGTGGGCATGAACCTGTTCGTCATCAACAGCATGGCCAAGGACGTGCCCATCATGGCCACCTACCGCGCCGTGATGCCCTTTGTGGCCAGCGACTTCATCCGCACGGCCATCTTGGTGGCGTTCCCCAGCATCGTGGTGTTCGTGCTGCGGTTCTGACATGCGCCGCCGCAGCGCTCTGGGCCTTTTGACGGCCGCCACCGCGCTGTCGGCTTTGCCGGCATGGCGGGTTGCGATGGCGCAGCCCGCGTTCCCGGCCAGGGCCGTGCGCATCGTTGTGCCCTTTGCGGCGGGCGGCGTGGGCGATTTGACCGCGCGCGCCGTGGCCAGCGCCCTGGCCGAGCGGCTGGGCCAGCCCGTGGTCATCGACAACCGCCCCGGTGCGGGCGGCGTGGTGGCCGCCGACACCGTGGCCCGCGCCGAGCCCGACGGGCACACCCTGTTCCTCATGTCCAACGGCACGGCGGTGTCCGCCAGTTTGTTCAAGGCGCTGCCCTACGACACCGTTGCCGACCTCGCGCCCGTCAGCACGCTGGGCGTGTTCGACATCGCGGTGCTGGTGCCTGCAGACTCGCCCCACCGCACACTGGCGCAGCTGCTGGCCCACGCGCGGGCACAGCCGGGCCGCGTGAACATCGGCAGCATCAACGTGGGCAGCACGCAGCACCTGGCGGCGGAGCTGTTCAAGAGCAGCGCAGCCATCGACGCGCAGGTGGTGCCCTACAACGGAACCCCGGCACTCATCACCGCGCTGCGGGGGCGGCAGGTGGATGCGGGGGTGGAGATTCTCGGCCCGGCGCTGCCGCAGGTGCGGGCGGGCGCGCTGCGCGTGCTGGCCGTGACCGGCGAGCGCCGCTCGTCCGTGCTGCCCGACGTGCCCACGGCCGTGGAGCAGGGCGTGCCCGGCCTGGTGGCCACCTCCTGGAATGCGCTGGCCGCGCCCGCCCGCACGCCACGCGCGGTGGTGGACCGGCTGCAGCGCGAGATCGCCGCGGCAGTCGCCAGCCCCGGCGTGCAGCAGCAGCTGCGCACGCTCAACGTGGAGCCGCGCACGTCCACCCCCGAACAGGCCAGCGCCCTGCTCAAATCCGACATCGAGCGCTGGCGTGCCGTGATCGAGCGCGCAGGCATTCCATTGCAGTGAAACGAGAGGCGACGACCACCATGCAGGCCACACAACGCGGCGACATGCCCTGGGCGCATTCTTTGGAACGCATCGGCATCGTGGGCTATGGCGAGGTTGGCCGCATCTTTGCCGCGGGCCTGCGCCACTGCGGCGTGAACGATCTGGCCGCGTGGGACCTGAAGTTTGCCGCGCCCGATCAGTCGCCCGCCGAGCCCCTGGCCCACGCGCGCGCGGCGGGCGTGCACGCCGCTGACAGCGTGGCCGCGCTGTGTGCCGGGCGGCAACTGATCCTGTCGGCCGTCACGGCCAGCAACACGCTGGCGGTGGCCGAGGCGGTGGCGCCGCACATCGCGCCGGGCGCGTTTTTTCTGGACCTGAACTCCGCCTCGCCGGGCACCAAGCAACAGGCAGCTGCGCTGATCGAGGCGCGCGGCGGCCGCTATGTGGAGGCGGGCGTGATGACCTCGGTGGCGCCCTATGGCATCGCCGTGCCCATGCTGCTGGGCGGGCCGCACGCTGCGGCGCTGGCGCCCGTGCTGCAGGCCTATGGCATGGACGCCACGCCGGTCAGCGACCAGTGGGGCGTGGCGAGCGCCATCAAGATGTGCCGCAGCATCATGATCAAGGGCCTGGAGGCGCTGGTGGTGGAGAGCTACGCCACCGCCCGCCAGTACGGCGTGGAAGACCATGTGCTGCCCACGCTGGCCGAGACCTTCCCCTCCATCGACTGGAACCAGCAGGGCCGCTACTTCTTCAGCCGCGTGGTGCAGCACGGCCAGCGGCGCGCCGAAGAAATGCGCGAATCCGCCCGCACCGTGCAGGAGGCCGGCATGGCCCCGGTGATGGCGTCGGCCATTGCCGACAAGCAGCAATGGGTGGCCGACCTGGCGCGTGCCGGGGTGTTTGCGGATTTGCCCAAGGACGCGCGCTGGCAGGACTATGCTGACAAGCTGTTGACCGGTTTGCGCAAGCAAGCGCCCGACCGCTGAGGCGGTTGCGCGGGCTCGAACGCAGGCTCAGCCTGGCGCCTTGTACATCGCCAGCAGCGTGGTCCGAATCAAATCCGCCATGGCCTGCTGCGTCAGTGTGGCCGGGCGTTGCGAGCTCACGGCCAGGTAGAGCTTGCTGCGCAGGCGGGTCGTGTCGTCGCCCACACCTTCCCCGTCCCCGCTGGCGCCATGGATGGGCCGGGTCGTGAACACCTCGGCCTTGCCGGACGTGGTGACGGCGTTCATCGGCAGCACGGCGCAGCCCGCGCCATCGGCCACCAGGTCCAGGATGGCCGCCACGCCGTCGATTTCCAGGTTGATCTGCGGGCGCTTGCCGCGCGCGGCCAGTTCCGATTCCACCAGCATGCGGATGGAGTTGGGCCGGGTGGGGATGACGAGCGGAAAGCGCGGCAGCTCGCCCAGGGGCACGGGGGCATCCGTGTCCGCCCCGGCCCCGTCCGCCGAGCGCCGCTGCACCAGAAACAGGTCTTCTTCCAGCAGCGCAGAGATCTCGATGCCCGGCGCGGGCGCGGTGTTGTACAGCAGCGCAATGTCGAGCAACCCCGTGGTCAGCGATTCGCGCATGGCCACCGACAGCCCCTCGCTGATGGCCAGCGCGGCGTCGGGCAGCTGCACGCGGAAGGCGCGGGTCAGCGGCACCGTGAGCACCTTGGCAATGCTGGGCGGCAGCCCGATGGCCACGCGCCCGGCCAGCGCGCCGCGCACGCGGCCCAGCTCTTCGCGCGCCCGGTCCACCTGGTGCAGGATGCCCCGGCCGTGCTCCAGCAGCAGCTTGCCCGCTTCGGTGGGCGTGGCGCCCCGGCCGTTGCGCACCAGCAGGTTCTGGCGCAGCTCCACCTCCAGCAGGCGCACCTGGCGGCTGAGCGCGGGCTGGGCCACGTCCAGCACCACCGAGGCGCGCGTGAAGCTGCCCAGTTCGGCCACCCGCACGAAGTATTCAATCTGCTTGAGGTCCATGCGCAGGGGTCTCCGCTATTTGCAATAGCTCTGGTTCAACAATCGCGGAATGATATAGCTGGTAGTGCGGGGGGCGACTTCATGAACCATGCAGCGCTCTTCACAATCGGTGCCAGGCAAACGCCCTGCAGCCCGCCGCCCTTCGGCCGCTGCGCAGAGGCCCGCAGGAGACACCCCACCCATGACCAACCCAGCGCTGCTGCGCGGCATTTCTTCCATGGCCACCCGCCAGGTGCTGGCCGAGCTGACGGCCGCCTACGCCGCCCAGGCCCCCGGCGCCAGCGCGGTGCAGATCGAGTCCGTGGGCGGCGTGGATGCGGCCCAACGCGTGGCGGCCGGTGAGGTGTTCGACGTGGTCATCCTCGCGTCCGACGCGATCGAAAAGCTCATGGCGGCAGGCCATCTGCTGCCCGGCAGCAAGGTGGACTGGGTGCACTCCGGCGTGGCCGTGGCCGTGCCTGTGGGTGCTCCGCTGCCCGACCTCAGCACCGAAGACGCCGTGCGCGCGGCCGTGCTGGCCGCGCCCAGCATCAGCCTGTCCACCGGCCCTAGCGGCGTGGCGCTGAGCAAACTGTTTGAGCTCTGGGGCATTGCCGATCAGATCGCCCCGCGCATGGTGCAGGCGCCCCCCGGCGTGCCCGTGGGCTCGCTGGTGGCCAAGGGCGAGGTGGCGCTGGGCTTTCAGCAGCTGAGCGAATTGCTGCATGTGCAGGGCATTCAGATCGTCGGTCCGCTGCCACCGGCCATCCAGATCATCACCACGTTTTCAGCCGGCATCAGCGCGCAGTCGCAGCAGGTGGATGCAGCACGTGCGTTGCTGGCTTACCTGGCTTCTCCCGCTGCGGCCGAAGCCAAGAAAAAACAGGGCATGTCCCCCGCCTGACCGATCACAAGAACACCTTTCAGGAGCACCCGAAAAATGAGCCTCATCATCGACTGCCACGGCCACTACACCACGGCCCCCAAGGCGCTGGAGAACTGGCGCAATGCGCAGATCGCCGGCATCAAGGACCCGGCGGCCATGCCCAAAGTGGCAGACCTGCACATCAGCGACGACGAGCTGCGCGAGTCCATCCAGACCAACCAGCTCAAGCTGATGAAAGAGCGCGGCAGCGACATCACGCTGTTCAGCCCGCGCGCCAGCTTCATGGCGCACCACATTGGCGATTTCCAGGTGTCCAGCACCTGGGCGGCCATCTGCAACGAGCTGTGCTATCGCGTCTCCACGCTGTTCCCCGACCACTTTGTGCCCGTGGCCATGCTGCCGCAAAGCCCTGGCGTGGACCCCGCCACCTGCATCCCCGAGCTGGAAAAGTGCGTGCATGAATACGGCGCCGTGGGCATCAACCTGAACCCCGACCCTTCCGGCGGCCACTGGACCAGCCCTCCACTGACCGACAAGCACTGGTACCCCATCTACGAAAAGATGGTGGAGTACGACCTGCCCGCCATGATCCACGTGAGCACCAGCTGCAACGCGTGCTTTCACACCACGGGCGCGCACTACCTGAACGCTGACACCACGGCCTTCATGCAGCTGATCCAGGGCGATCTGTTCAAGGACTTCCCCACGCTCAAGTTTTTGATCCCGCACGGCGGCGGTGCCGTGCCCTACCACTGGGGCCGCTTCCGGGGCCTGGCGCAGGAGATGAAGAAGCCGCTGCTGGACGAGCACCTGATGAACAACGTGTACTTCGACACCTGCGTGTACCACCAGCCCGGCATCGACCTGCTCAACACCGTGATCCCGGTAAAGAACGTGCTGTTTGCCAGCGAGATGATCGGCGCGGTGCGGGGCATCGACCCCACCACCGGCAATTATTACGACGACACCAAGCGCTACATCGAGGCCTCCACCCTCCTGAGCGCCGAAGACAAGCACCAGATCTACGAAGCCAACACGCGCCGCGTGTTCTCGCGACTCGATGCGCGCCTGAAGGCGAAAGGGCTGTGATCCTCCGAGTCCGTTCACGCTGAGCCCGTCGAAGCGCTGCGCAAGGCTTCGACAGGCTCAGCCCGAACGGATGGGGATGCTCGGCGCACACGGGTTCACCACCGATACCACTCACCAGAATTGATTGAAGAGAGACCACCATGTACGAACTAGGCGTTGTCTACCGCAATATCACCCGCGCCGACCGCGCGGCCGCCGACGGCCTCGCGGCCCTGGGCTCGGCCACCGCGCACGAGGCCATGGGCCGCGTGGGCCTGCTCAAGCCCTATATGCGCCCCATCCAGAGCGGCGTGCAGGTCAGCGGCACGGCGGTCACCGTGCTGCTGCACCCGGGCGACAACTGGATGCTGCATGTGGCGGCCGAGCAGATCCAGCCCGGCGACATCGTGGTGGCGGCCATCACCGCCGAATGCACCGACGGCTACTTTGGCGACCTGCTGGCCACGTCGTTCCAGGCGCGCGGCGCGCGGGCGCTCATCATCGACGCCGGGGTGCGCGATGTGAGGACGCTCAACGCCATGAACTTCCCGGTGTGGAGCAAGTGCATCTCCAGCAAAGGCTGCATCAAGGCCACCATCGGCTCGGTCAACATCCCTGTGGTGTGCGCGGGCCAGCTCGTCACGCCGGGCGACGTGGTCGTGGCGGACGACGACGGCATCGTGTGCGTGCCCGCCGCCCGCGCGGCAGAGACGCTGGCCGCAGCGCAAAAGCGCGAGAGCTTTGAAGGCGAGAAGCGCGCCAAGCTGGCCAGCGGCGTGCTGGGCCTTGATATGTACAAGATGCGCGAGCCGCTGGCGGCAGCGGGGCTCAAGTACATCGATTGAAAAGAATTTTGAGTGTTTTAGGCCTCTAGCGCTTATTCAGTAAGCGCTGATAGCTATCAAAATCAGAGTGACACATGACTGAATTCACCAAAACCCCCGGCTGGCTCGACTGGTACGCCGGGCCGTCCAAACCCCGCTTTCAGGTGCCTGCAGGCGCTGTGGACGCGCACTGCCACGTGTTTGGCCCCGGGGCTGAGTTCCCCTACGCCCCCGAGCGCAAGTACACGCCCTGCGACGCGAGCAAGCACCAGCTGTACGCGCTGCGCGACCACCTGGGCTTTGCGCGCAATGTGGTCGTGCAGGCCACCTGCCACGGCGCCGACAACCGCGCCATGGTCGATGCACTGGTCCACTCCGGCGGCAAGGCGCGGGGCGTGGCCACCGTCAAGCGCTCGGTCACCGACGAAGAACTGCAGGCCATGCACGACGCCGGCGTGCGCGGCGTGCGCTTCAACTTCGTCAAGCGCCTGGTGGACTTCACGCCCAAGGACGAGCTGATGGAGATTGCCGCACGCATCGCCAAGCTGGGCTGGCATGTGGTGATCTACTTCGAAGCGGTGGACCTGCCCGAGCTGTGGGACTTCTTCACCGCACTGCCCACCACCGTGGTGGTGGACCACATGGGTCGCCCCGATGTGAGCAAGCCGGTGGACGGTCCCGAGTTCGAACTGTTCCTCAAATTCATGCGCCAGCACCCCCATGTGTGGAGCAAGGTGAGCTGCCCCGAGCGCCTCTCGGTGACTGGCCCCAAGGCGCTGAATGGCGAACAGAACGCCTACGCCGACGTGGTTCCCTTCGCCCGCAAGGTGGTCGCAGAGTTCCCCGACCGCGTGCTCTGGGGCACCGACTGGCCGCACCCCAACCTCAAGGATCACATGCCCGACGATGGTCTGCTGGTGGACTTCATCCCGCACATCGCGCCCACGGCCGAGCTGCAGCAAAAGCTCCTCGTCACCAATCCCATGAAGCTCTACTGGCCAGAAGAGGTCTGACATGCCACTCGACAAACCCTACCTGGACGTGCCCGGCACGACCATCTTCGACGCCGAACAAAGCCGCAAGGGCTACTGGCTCAACCAGTTCTGCATGAGCCTGATGAAGGCAGAGAACCGCGCCCGCTTCAAGGCCGATGAAGACGCCTACCTGGCCGAATGGCCCATGACCGATGAGCAGAAGGCGGCAGTGCGCGCGCGCGACCTGAACTGGGCCATGCGCACGGGCGGCAATATCTACTTCCTGGCCAAGCTGGGCGCGACGGACGGCCTGTCGTTCCAGCAGATGGCGGGCAGCATGACGGGCATGAGCGAGCATGCCTACCGCGACATGATGATTGCTGGCGGCCGCAGCCCCGAGGGCAACCGCTACGTGGGCGAGACCGGCACGGCGCAAGGCCCCGCATCGCAGTCCGACGCCTGGAAGGCCTGGGAGCTGACGCAGCAAGAGGCGCTGGCCGCGCAGATCCTGGGTGACCACGCTGCGCGCCAGACGGCCGCGACCGAGGGCGCGACAGGGGCGGGCGGCCATGCGCGCATTACCGCGTCCGTCTACACCTCTCATGTGCCCGCCATCGGCGCTGCTATCGACCTGGGAAAGACCGGCGAGCCCTACTGGCAGCCGCTGTTTGCCGGTTACGAGCCGTCCAAGAAGTGGATGGAGCACAACCGCCCCGACGTGGTCTTCCTGGTCTACAACGACCACGCCACCAGCTTCGACCTGGGCATGATCCCCACCTTTGCCATCGGCACCGCCGCCGAGTTTGAGCCCGCCGACGAGGGCTACGGCCCGCGCCCCGTGCCCAAGGTGATCGGCCACCCCGAGCTGGCCTCGCACATCGCGCAGTCGGTCATCCAGCAGGACTTCGACCTCACCATCGTCAACGAGCTGCAGGTGGACCACGGCCTCACCGTGCCCATGAACCTGCTCTTCGGTTCGCCTGAGGCGTGGCCCGTGAAGGTGATTCCGTTTGCCGTCAACGTGGTGCAGTACCCCGTGCCTTCGGGCCAGCGCTGCTTCCAGCTGGGCCAGGCCATCCGCCGCGCCATTGAGTCATTTGATGCCCCGCTCAAGGTGCAAATCTGGGGCACGGGCGGCATGAGCCACCAACTGCAAGGGCCGCGCGCGGGCCTCATCAACAAGGAGTGGGACAACAAATTTTTGGACCGCCTCATCGCCGAACCCGCCGAGCTGGCCAAGGTGCCGCACATCGAATACGTGCGCGAAGCCGGCAGCGAAGGCATCGAGCTGGTGATGTGGCTGATCGCCCGCGGCGCCATGAGCGATGTGGCCGGCACCGGCCCTGCGCCCAAGGTGGCGCACCGCTTCTTCCATGTGCCCGCCAGCAATACGGCGGTGGGGCACCTGATCCTCGAAAACCAATAAGTAAAGGAATCTTCACCATGACCATCAAAGTCGCACTCGCAGGCGCAGGCGCCTTCGGCATCAAGCACCTGGACGGCATCCAAAACATCGACGGCGTGGAAGTCGTCTCCCTCATCAGCCGCGACCTGGCCAAGACCCAGGAAGTGGCCGACAAGTACGGCATCCAGCATGTGACCACCGAACTGGCCGACAGCCTGACCATCCAGGAAGTGGACGCCGTCATCCTGTGCACGCCCACGCAGATGCACGCCAGCCAGGCGATAGCCTGCATGGAAGCGGGCAAGCATGTGCAGGTGGAGATTCCGCTGTGCGACGTGCTGGCCGATGGCGAGAAGGTCGTCGCCCTGCAGAAGCAGACGGGCCTGGTGGCCATGTGCGGCCACACGCGCCGCTTCAACCCCAGCCACCAGTACGTGCACAAGAAGATCGCAGCGGGCGAGTTCAACATCCAGCAGATGGATGTGCAGACCTACTTCTTCCGCCGCACGAACATGAATGCCCTGGGCCAGCCGCGCAGCTGGACGGACCACCTGCTGTGGCACCACGCGGCGCACACCGTGGACCTGTTCGCGTACCAGGCCGGCAGCCCTATCGTCAAAGCCAACGCCATCCAGGGCCCCATCCACAAGGACCTGGGCATTGCCATGGACATGAGCATCCAGCTGCAGGCCGCCAATGGCGCGATCTGCACGCTCAGCTTGAGCTTCAACAACGACGGCCCGCTGGGCACTTTCTTCCGCTACATCGGCGACACGGCGACGTACATCGCGCGCTACGACGACCTGGTGAATGGCAAGGAAGAGAAGATCGATGTGTCGAAGGTGGACGTGTCGATGAACGGCATCGAGCTGCAGGACCGCGAATTCTTCGCCGCCATCCGTGAAGGCCGCGAGCCCAACGCCAGCGTGGCGCAGGTGCTGCCTTGCTACCAGGTGCTGCACGGGCTGGAGCAGCAGCTGGGCGCGGCGTAATCACCCGCAAGGCGCCCCAGCGGCTTCGCCTCTCTTCGCAGCTTTTCCGCGCTCTTCGCACCGCTGCGGCTGCAGGCCCTCCCTGTGCGGGGCCTGGGCGCCCTCAGCGGCGCGGCGTGGCGGCGTAGGCGCGGGCCTGCTGCCGCACGATGTCGGCCAGGTTGCCTGCGGCCAGGTTGGAGTCCACCAAGTGCAGGCCCCAGTTGCGTTGCAGCTGGCCGTTGACCACCACGTCGGCCGGCACGTCGGCACCCAGCGCCACCGACAGATAGCTGGCGCCACCGGCCTCCACACATTCGGCCGACAGGTGGGCAGGCGCCACGAACGCCGCCGTCACCGCTTGCGTTTGCGCGCCCCATGCGCCCGTGGTGGTGGGCTGGCCCAGCAGGTTGGCGCGCACGGGCAGCAGGGGCTGCAGCGTGCCGCGCCCGCCGCCCAGGGCCGCCGGGTTGGTGCAGGCCACGCGGTAGGCGGCCGGGTCGGTGGCGCCAATGGCGCTCGCGCCCATGCGGCCAAACAGGCTGTCGGCGGGGGGCGGGGCATCCGCGCGGAAGGCGGTGTAGGCAATCACGCAGCCGGTTTGCGCCGCGCTGCGGCACAGGGGCATGTGGCGGAAGGCGCCGCCCACGTCGGCCCCCTTGGGCACGGCAATGTTGGTGCCCAGCAGCAGCGCCGACACGATGCGCTGCTGCGCGGGCTGGCCGTCGATCTCGCGCGCGACCAGTTCGGCCAGCATGCGCGCGCCCTGCGAATGCCCGATCAGCACCACGCCCCGGCCCTGGTTGTCGTGTTCGAGGTAGTGGCGCCAGGCATCGCGCACATCGCCCAGCGCCATGGCCGGGTCGGCCGCCAGGGGCGCGCCGCCAAAGCGGCTGCGCAGCGCGGCCAGCGTCACTTGCCGGTACATGGGCGCGAACATGCGGCACACGCCGCCGAACGGTGCGAGCTGGTGCTGGGCCACGCGCCGCTCTTCGGGGCCGGCCACCAGGTCGCTGTTGCCGGTGGCGTCGTACGAAATCGTGGGGTAGACATAGAAGCAGTCGACGGGCGCGGCCGCGTCGGGGCGCAGCGTGCGGATGGCGCCGTCCGGCTGCGCCACGGTGACCGGCTGGGCGCAGCTGTCGTCGCGCCCGGGACGGCACAGCCAGTGGCTGTCGACACGGTAGTCGGTGCCCACACGGGCCGGTGAGGTGGCGGCGGGTGCGGGTGCCGGGGCCGTGGCCGCCGTCGGTGCTGCGGGTGCCGTGGGGGCTGCCGAGGGAGTCGGAGCCGTTGTGGCGCGGGGCGCGGCGCACCCGGCCAGCGCAGCCAGGGCTGCCGCCGCGATCGCCGTGGCGGCCGCATGGGCGGGCGGCACGCGGCAGGGGGTGAACGTGGCGTGGGTGTTGGTGTTGGCGTTGGCTTTGGCGTCGGTGGGAGTGGGTGTCATGCGCGGGGCTCCACAGGCAAGGGGGTCACGGAACGCGCGCATTCTGCGCTCCGGCCTCTGGTGGGCCTGTCGCGGCGGGCACAACCCGGCGCCGCGCAGGCGGGCGCTGAAAAAATCAGGTCAAAATGCCATTCAGCGCTTTATCTAAAAGGGTCTAAAGCTATTGAAAATATAGCAAAAGACGGCGCTGGCACGGTCACCCGCGCAGCGCGGCCTTGTGTTCGATGATGCGCGACACCAGGCCATAGTCCACCGCCTCCTCGGCCGACAGCCAACGGTCGCGCTCGATGTCGGCCAGCACCGCCTCCAGCGGCTTGCCGGTCTGCCGGGCGATGGTGCGTGCAATGCGTTCGCGCGCCTTCACGATCTCGCGCGCCTGAATGGCGATGTCGCTGGCCGGGCCCCCGGCGCCGCCGCTGGGCTGGTGGATCAAAAAGCGCGTGTTGGGCAGGCAGAACCGCCGCTCGCGCGGCGCCGCCAGGTACAGGTGCGTGGCCGCGCTACCCACCCAGCCGGTGCCGATCATGTTGACCGGCGCGGTGATGAAGCGCACCAGGTCGTGCAGCGTGTCGCCCGATTCGAGGTGCCCGCCGGGCGAACTGACCAGCATGTCGATGGGCTCGGCGCTGTCCGCATCGAGCGCCACCAGCCGCCGCGCCACATCGGCGGCCAGCGTGTCGGTGATGGTGCCAAAGACCAGCAGCGTGCGGGCCTTGAAGGCTTTTTCTTCCAGGTACGAGGTGCGCGGCTCGGTGCTGGCGGTGGGAGAGGGGGCTGTGGGGGGCGTATCGGTGTCTGGCGTGTCCATGGGGCAAAGTCCTTGAAAAGAGTGACAGGACTGCCTTGACGAACGAAACACGCCGGGCGTGACATTTGCGTGCGCTTGTGCATTCACGCCTGCGCGGCGCCAGCGGGGTTGGCTATTGCGTTGGCCTCAGCCCACTTGACACCGTTCACGCAGAGCCTGTCGAAGCGCTGCGCAAGGCTTCGACAAGCTCAGCCCGAACGGTTGTCTCAAGTACAAAGTGCGGGAATGGGCTCTCAGCCAACAGCCACGCGCTGCCCCGGCACGATGGTGGGCGGTGCCGCATTCAGTGTCTCGATCGCAAACCCCGCCGCCGCCTTGTAGCGCGCCATGTAGGCCTCGCGCTCGGCGCGTGGCAGCACGTCGTCGATGTGGTCGAACACCCCGCCGCAGCGCTCGTCCACCAGCCCCAGCAAACCAAAGGGGCCCGAGCCCCGGTTGCGCAGCACCAGCGCCGAGATGTCCTGGCACAGCTGTTCGTCATAGGCGCGCAGCGCCTGCGGGCCCACGCCGTGCGCAATCAGCTGCGCCCCCAGCACGCGCGCATCCACAATGGCCTGGCTGGCGCCATTGGAGTCCACGGGGTACATCACATGCGCCGCATCGCCCAGCAGCGCCACGCGGCCGTCCACCCAGGTGGGCACGGGGTCGCGGTCGATCATGGGGTATTCAAAAATGTCCTTGGCGCCGCGCAGCATGGCGGGCACATCGAGCCAGCTGTAGTTCCAGCCGTCGAAATGGTGCGCGAACTCCTTGAGCGCCACACGCCGGTTCCAGTCGCCCTGCTGCCAGCCGCCCTGGTTGTCCACGGTGATCTCGGCAATCCAGTTGATGGTGGCCAGGCCTGTGGCCGGGTCGGGCGGCGTGATGGGGTAGAACACCACGCGGTGCCGCAGCGAGCCCACGCCGACGAACGACGCGCCCGTGCGCACCGGAACACCCGGCGTGGTGCCCCGCCACATGATGGCGCCGCCCCACTGGATGGGCGGCTGCGTGGGGTGCATCTGCGCCCGCACGGCCGAGTGCAGGCCATCGGCCGCGATCAGCAGCGCGCCCGCCACCTCGCGCCGCCCGCCGTCGCGCATCTCGACGATGGCGGTGACGCCATCCGCATCCTGCCGGTAGCCCGTCACACGTTGCCCCAGCTGCACGGCGTCGTTACCCAGGCGGTCCTTCACGGCGTTGAACAGCATCATCTGCAGCTGCCCCCGGTGCACCGCATACTGCGGCCAGTGGTAGCCCGCCGCGAGGCCGCGCGGCTCGGCGTACACCTCGTTGCCGTTGCGCCCCACCAGCGCCCATTCGCGCGCCTGCAGACCAATGGTGTCCAGCACGTCATTGCCAAACCCCAGGTCGTGCAGTTCGCGCACGGCATTGGGCTGCAGGTTGATGCCCACGCCCAGCGGCTGCAGCTCGGGCACCGACTCAAAGACGATGCAGGGCACGCCGATCTGGTGCAGCGTGAGGGCCGTGGCCATGCCACCGATGCCGCCACCGGCGATCAGCACGGGACGGGGGGACGAAGTGGGGAGCGTAGTGGGGGTGCCGGACATGCGGGGATTGTCCCTGCAATGGAGGGCGGGGCTTGTCGCGGATGCCGCAGGGGAGGGTTGCGTGCCGAGGGGTGTGTCGTGCAGCGTGGCTCCGGCGCGGGCTTGATCGGAGTGGTCTTGCCCCGCTGTGGCACCATGCCCCATGCAAGAAGACGACCCCAACGCAGCACTCGCCGCCGTCAGCCGCGGCTCCCTGGTCCGCGCCGCCACGCGCCTGCTGGGCCCGGCCGATGCCGAAGACGCCGTGCAAGACGCCTATGTGCGTGCGCTGGAGGCCCACGTCCCGGCGCTCAACGCCGCCCAGGCCTGGCTGCTGACGGTGGTGCGCAACCTGGCGGTGGACCGCTTGCGGCGGCGCCAGTGGATGGCGCAGTGGGTGGCGCAAGCCACGCAGGCGGCGCAGGGTGATGGCGCTGGCATGCTCGCACCCTCGGCCGAGGCGGATGCAGCCCTGGCGCAACAGGCCGCGCTGGCGCTGCGGCGGCTGGCGGCGTGCGTGACACCCGCAGAAGGTGCCCTGGTGTTGCTGCATGCCGTGTTTGATGCCAGCCATGCCGAGCTGGCGCAGGCTGGTGGCCGGACCGAAGCGGCCAGCCGTCAGCAGCTGCGCCGCGCGCTGCAGCGCCTGCAGCAGGCCCGTGATCGCGACGCAACCACCGGCCCTGGCGTGGGGCGGGATGAGCCCCATGACGCCGACCCGGCCTTGCTGCGCCTGTACCTGCAGTCGCTGCAATCGCGCAATCCGCAGGGCCTGTGGGCTCTGCTGCGCCAGCCGCCCGTGAGTGCGGTGTCCATGCAGCAGGGCGCCGTGCGTCCTCTGCATGCGGTGCCTCCGCGTGCCTCGCATGCCGCATCCACGGTGGGTGGCGTGGTGCAGATGGGCGGGCAGCTGGGGCTGGTGCTCACGCTGGATGGCGTGCAGCTTTGCGTGGTGCCCTTGGGGCCACGGGCCGAGCAGGCGCACGATGCGGTGGCGGCCTGAGGCGACTGGCCGATGTGAACAACTGGCGGGAGCCCCATGACCTCGCAGACCACCCCCACCTTCTTTGCCACCCCAGAGGCGTTCCGCGACTGGCTCCAGCGCCACGCCGACAGTGCGCCCGAGCTGCTGGTGGGCTTTCACAAAGTAGGTTCAGGCCGCCCCAGCATGGGCTGGTCGGAGTCGGTGGACGAAGCCTTGTGCTTTGGCTGGATCGATGGCATTCGTCGGCGCATTGACGAGCACACGTATTCGATCCGCTTCACACCGCGCAAGCCTTCCTCCATCTGGAGCGCGGTGAACATCGCCAAGGTGGAGGCATTGCAGGCAGCGGGCCGCATGAGGCCAGCGGGGCTGGCGGCGTTTGCGCACCGCCAGGCGCACAAGTCCGTCATCTATTCCTACGAGCAGGCGGCTGTGGCCGAGCTGTCCGCTGCACTGCAGCGCGCCTTTCAGCGCAACAAGGCGGCGTGGCGATATTTTCAGGAGTCCACACCACCCAGCTACCGCAAGCAGATGCTGCACTGGGTCACATCGGCCAAGCGCGATGCCACCCGCGAGGCGCGGTTTGCGCAACTGGTGGCTGCCTGTGCGACGGGTGAGCGCATCGAGTTGTGGGCCAAGCGGCAACCCGCTGCAGAGTCTTAGGCTCACACCCAAGCCCGAGACATTCGCTGGGTTGCCGCGCTTGCCGTAAGCTGGCGGCATGCAACAAAGAACCTTGGGACCTTTCTCCGTCTCGGCCATCGGCCTGGGCTGCATGAACCTCTCGCACGCCTATGGCGCCCCGGTGTCTTCCGAGCAGGGCGAGCGCGTGCTGCTGGCAGCGCTCGATGCGGGCGTGACGCTGTTCGACACGGCCACGCTTTATGGCTTCGGCGCCAATGAAACCCTGGTGGGCCGCGTGATGAAGGGCCATCGCAGCCGCTTCACGCTGGCCAGCAAATGCGGCATGCAGGGCGTGGATGTGAACGGCGACGGCAAACTGGTGCGCGTGATCGACGGCCGCCCCGCCACACTGCGCCAGACCTGCGAAGACAGCCTGCGCCGCCTGCAGACCGACGTGATCGACCTGTACTACCTGCACCGCTGGGACAGGCAGGTGCCGATCGAAGACAGCGTGGGCGCGCTCGCCGATCTGGTTCGCGCGGGCAAGATCCGCAGCATCGGGCTTTCGGAGGTGTCGGCCACCACGCTGCGCCGCGCGCATGCGGTGCATCCGATTGCTGCGGTGCAGACCGAATATTCGCTGTGGACGCGCAACCCCGAGATTGCGGTGCTGGACGCGTGCCGCGCGCTGGGCACGGCTTTTGTGGCCTTCAGCCCGGTGGCGCGGGGCTTTCTGTGCGGCGAGCTGCGCGATGTGGGCACGCTCGATGCCAAGGATATCCGCCGCGCCATGCCGCGCTTTGCGCCCGAAGCCTATGCGGCCAACCTGAAGCTGCTCGGCAGTTACCAGTCCATCGCGCGTGACGTGGGTTGCACCCCTGCGCAGCTGGCGCTGGCGTGGCTGCTGCACAAGGGCGAGCACATCATTCCCATCCCCGGCACCACCAACGTCGCGCACCTGCACGACGACCTGGGGGCCGTGAACGTGCAGCTGCACGACGCCACCATCCGCCAGCTCGATGCACTGATCAACGAGCGCACCGTGGTGGGCGCCCGCTACAACGCGCAGAACGCGGGCGAAGTAGACACGGAGAACTTTGCGGGCGGCGAGTCCACCGTGGCTTAGAGCCTGTTCAATGTCTTTTTGGAGTCGCACAAGGTCCTTGCCGGGATGGGATGCCAGGCGCGGTGCGCCGTGGA
>NZ_JBMIRS010000015.1:0-7539 GCF_049198005.1 Paracidovorax sp. MALMAid1276
ATCGCCAATCGCGGCGGTCATGCCGCAGGCATGGCGAAGCAAATTGCCCGTGCACGCGCAGCGTGCAGGCGGGCGATGGAGCCGCGAGGGCGCAGCCTATGAAAAAGATACTGATCGCCAATCGCGGCGAGATCGCCCGCCGCATCATCCACACCGCCCACCGCATGGGCATCGACACGGTCGCGGTCTATTCCGACCCCGATGCCAACGCCCAACACGTGCGCGAAGCCACACAGGCCGTGGCCCTGGGTGGCGCATCCAGCGCCGACACCTACCTGCGCACCGACAAGCTGCTGGCCGCCGCCCGCGCCACCGGCGCCGATGCTGTGCACCCCGGCTACGGTTTCCTCAGCGAGAACGCCGACTTCGCCCAGGCCGTGGTCGATGCGGGCCTGACCTGGATCGGCCCGCCGCCCGGCGCCATCCGCGCGCTGGGCAGCAAGGCCGGGGCCAAGGCGCTGGCCCAGTCGCATGGCGTGCCCTGCCTGCCCGGCTATGCGGGCGAAGACCAGAGCGACGAGCGCTTTGCCAGCGAGGCGGCGCGCATCGGCACGCCCCTCATGGTCAAGGCTGTGGCGGGCGGGGGAGGGCGCGGCATGCGCCTGGTCACCGATCTGGCGCAACTGCCTGCATCACTGGCCAGCGCAAGGTCGGAGGCGCTGGCGGGCTTTGGCTGTAGCGACCTGCTGATCGAACGTGCGCTGCTGCAGCCGCGCCATGTGGAGGTGCAGATCTTTGCCGACGCCCACGGCGCCTGCATCCACCTGGGCGAGCGCGATTGCTCGGTACAGCGCCGCCACCAGAAGATCATCGAAGAGGCGCCCAGCCCGGTTGTGGATGCCGCGCTGCGCGAACGCATGGGCGCCTGTGCCGTTGCGCTGGCGCAGGCCGCTGGCTATGTGGGTGCGGGCACGGTGGAATTCCTTTTGGACGGGGCCGAATTCTTCCTGATGGAGATGAACACCCGCCTGCAGGTGGAGCATCCGGTGACGGAAGCCCTCACTGGCCTGAATTTGGTGGAGTGGCAGATCCGCGTGGCGCGAGGCGAGTCGCTGCCGCTCACGCAGGACCAGGTGCCTCTGCAAGGCCACGCCATCGAGGTGCGCCTGTGCGCCGAAGACGCGCATTTCCGCCCTCACACCGGCCGTGTGCTGCAGTTCAGCGCGCCGTACGCCACTGCGTTTGAACGGGCCGCGCCGGGCGCACTGCGCTTTGACCACGCGCTAGAGGAGGGGGCAGAGGTCACCTCTCACTACGACGCCCTGCTGGGCAAGCTCATCGTGCATGCGCCCACGCGGGCCGAGGCCATTGCGACCCTGGCGCGCGCCCTGCACAGCACCCGCGTGCTGGGCCTGCCCACCAACCGCGCGTTTCTGGCGGCCTGTCTGCAGCACCCGGTGTTTGCCAGCGGCCAGGCGCTGGTGCCGTTTCTGGCGGAACACGCCGCCGGTTTGCAGTCGACGCTATTAAAAGAAGAGCGAAAATTGCTTATGCAGAAAGCGCTGGGGGCTGTTTTTGCTTGCAATCCTGCGGCCAGCCTGCCCTGTTCGCTGCCCCGCCCGCTGCGCTTGCGGCACCAGGGCGTGGTGCACGACGTCACTGTGCGCGAATGGGGGGGAGGGCGTCTGCAGGTGGAACACGCGGGGGCCGAGCCGATGACCCTGCAGCTTCCCCAACCCGGTGTGCACTGCGTCGCCGTGGGGCCCTTGCGCTGGCACTGGCAGGTGGGCGGCGCGGACGGCTGGGTGGAAGACGCATCCTGGGAGCCCGCTGCGCGCGCCGATGTGGCGGGCGGCGCGGCGGAACTGCGTGCGCCTTTCAACGGCAAGGTGGTTGCGCTGCCCGTGGCCGCAGGCCAGGCGCTGGCGGCGGGCGACACGGTGGTGGTCATCGAATCCATGAAGCTCGAACACAGCCTGGCCAGCCCCGCAGCCGCTACGGTGGCCGAGCTGCTGGTAGCGCCCGGCCAGCAGGTGTCGCCCGGCCAGGTGCTGGCCCGCTTTGCACCCGCCACGCAAGGAGCGCCCGCATGACCGGCACACCCGACGCGACCCCTGTGAGCAACGAAGACCGCACCGCACTCACCGACACCGTCACCCGCTTTGCCCGCACCGAGATCGCACCGCATGTGGACGCGTGGGACGCGGCCGGTGAGTTCCCCCGCAGCCTGTACCGCCGCGCGGCCGACCTGGGCCTGCTGGGCCTGGGCTACCCCGAGCAGTACGGCGGCACGGCTGCCAGTTACCAGCTGCGCCTGCCGCTGTGGCGCGCGCTCAGCCGCCACGGCGCCAGCGGCGGCGTGTTGGCCAGCCTGCTGTCGCACAACATTGGCCTGCCGCCCGTGCTGGCGCATGGCAGCGACGCGGTGCGCGCTGAGGTCATCCCGCCCGTGCTGGCGGGCGAGAAAATCGCTGCGCTGGCGATTACCGAACCCGGTGGCGGGTCCGACGTGGCCCGACTCAAGACCACGGCGCGGCGCGAGGGTGACGACTACATCGTCAACGGCGAAAAGGTGTTCATTACCTCCGGCATGCGCTCGGACTGGATCACCGTGGCTGTGCGCACTGGCGACGCGGGCAGCAAGGGCTCAGGCGGCATTTCCATGCTGCTCATCCCCGGCCACAGCGCGGGCCTGTCGCGCACGCGCCTCGATAAGATGGGCTGGCTCTGCTCCGACACCGCCCACCTGCGCTTTGACAATGTGCGCGTGCCCGCCCGCTACCTGCTGGGCGAAGAAGGCGCGGGCTTTCGCATCATCATGGCCAACTTCAACGGCGAGCGCTTCGGCCTGGCCGCATCGGCCCTGGGCTTTGCCGAGGCCTGCTACGACGAGGCCCTGGCCTGGGCCCGCCAGCGCAAGACCTTTGGCGCCGCGCTGGTAGAGCACCAGGTCATCCGCCACAAGCTGGTGGACATGCAGATGCGCATCCAGTCCACCGCCGCATGGTGCGAGTCCGTGGCCGCGCAGGCCGATGCGGGCCGCACCGGGCCGGAATGGGTGGCCAACATCTGCATGCTGAAGAACCACGCCACCCAAACCATGCAGTTCTGTGCCGACCAGGCCGTGCAAATCCTGGGCGGCATGGGCTTCATGCGCGGCACCGTCAGCGAGCGCATCTACCGCGAGGTCAAGGTCATGATGATCGGCGGTGGTGCGGAAGAAATCATGAAGGACCTGGCTGCACGCCAGCTCGGCATTTGAGGACTGCCATGGGCCCAAACGCACCTCGCCCTCCGCCGTTCGGGCTGAGCCTGTCGAAGCCTGGGCGCACCAACCCCCAACCGTTCAGGCTGAGCTTGTCGAAGCCAGTGCCCCGCCTTCGACAGGCTCAGGCCGAACGGCCGGTGACGTGCGGGGCCAAAGACAACCACGTTGATCGGAGACACGGACCATGACCAGTCACACACCCGCCGACAAAGCCATCATCACCTGCGCCATCACCGGTGTGCTGACGGACCCCGGCCAGCACCACGTGCCCGTCACGCCCGAGCAACTGGCCCAAGAAGCCCGCCGCGCCTGCGACGCAGGCGCCGCCGTGGTGCATGTGCACTTTCGCAACCAGGAGCCCGGCAAGGGCCACCTGCCCAGCTGGGATCCGCAGGTGGCGCGCGACTGCGTGCAAGCCATGCGCGAGGCCTGCCCGGGGTTGATCATCAACCAGACCACCGGCGTGGTCGGCCCCCATTACCAGGGCCCGCTGGAATGCCTGCGCGCCACCCGCCCCGAGATGGCCGCGTGCAACGCCGGCTCGCTCAACTACCTGAAGGTGCGCAGCAACGGCACCTGGGCCTGGCCGCCCATGCTGTTCGACAACCAGCCCGCCAAGGTCAAGGACTTCATCGACGTGATGCTGGAGACCGGCACGCTGCCTGAGTTCGAGTGCTTCGACGTGGGCATCGTGCGCTGCGTGGAGATGTATGTGCAGACCGGCATGTACACCGAGCGCCTGCCCGAATACAACTTCGTGATGGGCGTCGAATCCGGCATGCCTGCGGACCCGGACCTGCTGCCCATCCTGCTCAAGCTGAAAATCAAGGACGCCCCCTGGCAAGCCACCGTCATCGGCCGCAGCGAGATCTGGCCCGTGCACCAGCGCGTGGCCGAGCTGGGCGGGCACCTGCGCACGGGGCTGGAGGACACGTTCTATCTGCCGGACGGGATGAAGGCGGATTCGAACGGGCCGTTGATCGAGAAGCTGGCGGAGTACGCGCGCAATGCGGGGCGGGAGGTGGCTTCGCCGCAGGAGGCGCGGGGGATGTTGGGGTTGAAAGCGGCGGGTATGCCGCGAGAGATTGCAGCGCTGGCGGGCAAATTTCCAGATTTTCCTCTGCGCGAAGGAAACACCGCATAGGCCTTGTCCCACTCGGCGTACCCCTTATGTATGAGGGGACGTAGGCCGCATGGTTTGCCAAAGGCGGTGGATGGCTTGTCTCGCAGTCCTTGCAAATTGATCGAAGCATGATCAATTTGCAAGGAGGAAATTGCACCTTACTTGGCAAGGTGATCCCGGAAAGCTAGCCCAGTTCGGCCAGCAGTTCTGCAATGCCTGCGCAGGGTACCCATGGGCCAGCGGGCGGACGTGCTGAGTGGGCTCTACGTGGGGCTGGACGACCTGTTCCATCTGCCGGACGTGCCCCACCGGGTCGTACCTCACCACTCGCCATCCGCTTCTAGCGTTGGGTGACGTCGAGTTCCGTTGATTCCCCCGAATGAGCAGGGTCACTGGCTCGACACTTGATCAGCAGCAAAACTGTTGCAGCCAGCGTGATTGGGGGTATCGCAAGCACGTAGGCATACGGGCCTATGAGCACAGCAACAGCCCCCAACGCGCAGCCGATCGGAATCCACTTGGGGAGCGCATCCCAGTTTCTGCGGGCCAGGATGCAAAGGGCGAACAAGGCGATCCAACCGAGAAGCCCGCCAATAGCGGCGAAATGCGATCGGAGGATGAAAAGAAAAAGCGGAAAGTTCCCAGTCTCGTAGGCCGTGACTGCCTCTGCAACGGGGCTGCTGAGGTCCGCTGCAAGCAGTAGCCCTCCGGCCATCGGAATCCACAATGCAAAAAGGAGGGCGCTGGCGAGTCCCGAAAAGGCCGCGACAAGAATAAGAAACAACCTGAAGGCACGCATGCGAACGAACTCAATTTGGCGGGACACGATTGTCACCGGAAGGAGTCCTTCATGGCCCAAGACTCATCGTCACCAAGCGGGCTGGTATCTCCCGACGGCATCAGCAACGCTACTGTCTAGCTGGAAGCCATCCCCGTACTTCGTGGCCAGTTCAGCAGCACGCTTGAGAAACGCCTCAACACCCATTCCATAGACAAACTGCATCGCCCCCCCCGTCCAAGCCGGAAACCCAATCCCAAAAATCGACCCGATGTTCGCGTCATGCACGCTGGTCAGCACGCCCTCGGCCAGGCAACGTGCAGTCTCGATGGCCTGGCGGTAGAGCAAACGGTCCTGGATCTCCTGCACGCTCCATTCCACGCCGGGTTTCTCGAACAAGCCCTTCAACTCCGGCCACAGGTGCTTCCTGGCGCCTGCGGGGTAGTCGTAAAACCCGCCGCCACCCGCGCGGCCAGGGCGCTTCAGTTCCTTGACCATGCGCTCCACCAGCAACTCGCCGGGAGTGGCGGTGTAGGTTTTTCCTTCCGCCGCATAGTCCGCCCGCGTCTGCTCCAGCACGTGCACGCTCAAGGTCAGCGCGGTTTCGTCCAGCACAGCCAGCGGCCCAACGGGCAGTCCTGCTTGCAGCGCAGCGTTTTCAATCGCAGCGGCGGGGATGCCCTCGCCCAGCATGGCGGCGCCTTCCATCACGTAGGTGCCGAAGGTGCGGCTGGTATAGAAGCCGCGCGCGTCGTTCACCACGATGGGAACCTTGCCCAGGGCCTGCACGTAGTCGAACGCGCGGGCCACGGTTTCGTCATCTGTCTGTTTGCCGCGGATGATCTCCACCAGCTTCATCTTGTCCACGGGGCTGAAGAAGTGGATGCCGACAAACTTCTCGGGCTGGCTGCTGGCCGTGGCCAGGCCGCTGATGGGCAGGGTGGAGGTGTTGCTGGCGAAGAAGCCGCCGGGCGTCAGCTGCGGCTCTGCCTCTTGGGTGACCTTGGCCTTGAGCTCGCGGTTCTCAAACACGGCTTCGATGATGAGGTCGCAGCCCGCCAGGTCGGCCGCGCTGGCGGTGGGTGTGATGCGGGCCAGCAGTGCTTGCTGCGCATCGGCCGTCATGCGGCCCTTGTCCACGCGAGCTTGCGTGAGCTTGGCGCTGTAGGCCTTGCCGGCCTCGGCCTTCTCGGGGCTCACGTCCTTGAGCACGGTGGCGATGCCCCGGCTGGCCTGGGCCCAGGCGATGCCCGCGCCCATCATGCCGGCGCCCAGGATGCCGACCTTTTGCGGCTTGTAGCGTTGCGCCGAGCCGGGGCGTGACTTGCCGCTCTTGATCGCGTTCATGTCGAAGAAGAACGTGTTGATCATGTTGCGCGCCACGGGGCCGGTCATCAGGCGGGCGAGGTAGCGGCTTTCGATGCGCAGGGCGGTGTCGTAGTCCACCATGGCGCCTTCGACCATGGCGGCCAGCGCCGCCTCGGGCGCGGGGTAGCGGCCGCGCGTGGTCTTCTTGAGCATGGCGGGCGCGACGGTGAGGGCGCCTGCGATCTTGGGGTTGGCGGGTGTGCCGCCGGGCATCTTGTAGTTCTTGTCGTCCCACGGCTGCACCGCGTGCGGGTGGGTGGCGATGTGGGCCAGCGCGGCGGGCAGCAGTTGCTCGCGCGTAGCCACCAGCTCGTGCACCAGTTGCAGCTCCAGCGCCTCGGCGGGGTTGAAGAGCTTGCCTTCGAGGAGGTAGGGCTGCGCGCCCATCAGGCCCAGCAGGCGCGTCATCTTGGTCACGCCCGTGGCGCCGGGCATCAGCCCCAGCGTGACCTCGGGCAGGCCGAACTGGATCTTGGGGTCGGCCACGGCGATGCGGTAGTGGGCGACCAGCGCCACCTCCCAGCCGCCGCCCAGCGCCGCGCCGTTGAGGCAGGCCACCACGGGGATGCCAAGCGTTTCGAGCGTGCGAAAGTGCGCCTTCATGCGCTCGATCTCGCCGAACGCGGCGGGGGCATCGGCGGGCGTGAGGCGCATGGTGGCCTTGAGGTCTGCGCCTGCAAAGAAGCTGGTCTTGGCGGATGCGAGCACGATCCCCTTGAGTGCCGGCCCCAGGTTTTTGTGGTCTGCCACCACCTGGGCCGTGGCCTCGCCCAGCTCTTGCTGCCACTGGCGGCACATGGTGTTGACGGGGGCGTTGGCCTCGTCGAACGTGATGACGGCGACCTGGCCGTCGGTGCCCTGAGCGGGGATGAGTTCGTAGCGGATGGTTTGCATGTGTTTGTCTCCGATGCAGTGTTCTTGCGGCAATGGCGGGCGCCTCGACGAGCGTTGTGCCCCGGCTTCGACAGGCTCAGCCCGAACGGTTGGTGAAGGAGAGGGGCGGTAGCGACACCAGCGCCACCGCAACCAATACCCGTTCAGCCTGAGCTTGTCGAAGGCCGG
>NZ_JBMIRS010000228.1:0-1399 GCF_049198005.1 Paracidovorax sp. MALMAid1276
GGGGGGGGGGGGAGAGAAAAAGGAAAGGCCGGCTCAGCCGTGCGACGCCAGGGGCGCGATCAGCGAACGCAGCGCGCCCGGCGCAAAGCCCGCCGCCACCGCGCGGGCCAGGCCGTCGAACACGGCGTCGAGCGTGGGCACCGGGGCCGCACCGTCCCGGCCGAACAGGGCCTGCAGCACGGCGGGGTCTTCGAGCAGGCCGTGCACATACACCCCCAGCACGTTGCCCGCCGCGTTCTGCCAGGCGATGCCCGGGATGGCCTCGTGCGCCACGTCGCCCTTGGCGGCCATGGCGGGGTGCTGCGCCGTCTGGCCGTGGTGGATCTCGTAGCCCGTGACCCCCACGCCCGCGAGCGCAGCCCAGGCGCCCCGCACCGCGCCAAATTGCGCGCGCGTGCGCCGCACGGTCTTGGCGACTTCGAACGTGGTGACCAGCGGCAGCAGGCCCAGGCCCGGCGCGTTGCCGTCGATGCCCGCCGTGTCGATCAGCGCCTCGCCCAGCATCTGCAGGCCGCCGCACACGCCCAGCACCATGCCGCCCCGCCCTGCATGCTGGGCAATGGCCTGGTCCAGGCCCTGCGCGCGCAGCCAGGCCAGGTCGGCAGCCGTGGCCTTGGAGCCAGGCAGCACCACCCAGTCGGTAGGCGTCAGGCCGCCCAGGTCGGCCGGGCTGCGCGCCCACAGCAGACGCACGCCGGGCACGTTCTTGAGGGGCTGGAATTCATCGAGATTGCTGATGCGCGGATAGGCCACCACGGCCACGGTGGTGTGCATGGCGCCTGCAGCGGTGCTGCGGTCGTCAAAAATGCCGTCTTCCTCGGGCAGGCCGTGGCGCCACTGCATGGGAATGGTGGCTACCGTGGGCACCCCGGTCAGGTCCTGCAGCATCTGCGGCGCCGGGGCCAGCAGGCTGGCGTCGCCGCGAAACTTGTTGAGCACAAAGCCCTGGATGAGCGCACGCTCGCCCTCGGGCAGCAGTGCCCAGGTGCCATAGAGGTGGGCAAAGGCGCCACCCCGGTCGATGTCGGTCACCAGCAGGCAGCGCGCATCGGCGTGGCGGGCCACGCGCATGTTGACGATGTCGCTCGCATGCAAATTGATCTCGGCCGGCGACCCGGCGCCCTCGATCACCACCACGTCGTTTTCGGCACGCAGCGCATCGAGCGCGTTTGCGATGTGCGGCCACACCTTTTCACTGCGGCCGCGCCAGGGCATGGCCGTCAGCTCCGCATCCACCTGCCCCATCAGCACGACCTGGCTCCTGGTGTCGGCCTCGGGCTTGAGCAGCAGCGGGTTCATGCGTACCTCGGGCTCGGCGCGCGCGGCCAGGGCCTGGAAATACTGAGCACTGCCGATTTCCGCCCCCACGGTCGCGCACTGCGTGTCGCTCCCTGCCCCC
>NZ_JBMIRS010000231.1:0-10554 GCF_049198005.1 Paracidovorax sp. MALMAid1276
CCCTTCGACAAGCTCAGGGCGAACGGGGTGGATGACCGCAGCCACACTTCCATCGATCCACTGTCACCCCATTCATTCAGGAGCCCACCATGAACGCCAACGACGCCATCATCGCCGCAGCCTCCAGCACTGACCCCCGCCACGACGCCAGCCGCGTGATCCGCGCGCCGCGTGGCACCCAGCTCACCTGCAAGAACTGGCTCACCGAGGCGGCCTACCGCATGATCCAGAACAACCTCGACCCCGAGGTGGCCGAGCGCCCGCAGGACCTGGTGGTCTACGGCGGCATCGGCCGCGCGGCGCGCAACTGGGAATGCTTTGACCAGATCCTCGCCTCGCTCAAAGACCTGAACGAGGATGAATCGCTGCTCATCCAGTCCGGCAAACCGGTGGGCGTGTTCAAGACCCACCCCAATGCACCCCGCGTGCTGCTGGCCAATTCCAACCTGGTGCCCAAATGGGCCAACTGGGAGCACTTCAGCGAGCTGGACCAGAAGGGCCTGTTCATGTACGGCCAGATGACGGCCGGCAGCTGGATCTACATCGGCACGCAGGGCATCGTGCAGGGCACGTATGAAACCTTTGCCGAGGCCGGGCGCCAGCACTATGGCGGCTCGCTCGCGGGCCGGTGGATCCTGACGGCCGGTCTGGGGGGCATGGGGGGCGCGCAGCCCCTGGCCGCCACGTTCGCGGGCGCGGTGTCGCTCAACATCGAATGTCAGCAAAGCAGCATCGACTTTCGCCTGCGCACGCGCTATGTGGACAAGCAGGCCAAGGACATCGACGACGCCATCGCGCTCATCAAGCACCATACGGAGCGCAAGGAAGCCATCTCTATCGCCCTGCTGGGCAATGCGGCCGAGGTGCTGCCCGAGCTGGTCAAGCGCGCCAAGGCCGGCGGCCCGAACGCGATTCGGCCCGACCTGGTCACCGACCAGACCTCCGCGCACGATCTGGTCAATGGTTACCTGCCTGCCGGCTGGACGGTGGCGCAGTGGCGCGCCGCGCAGCAGGACGTGGCGCAGCATGAAGCGCTGAAAAAGGCCGCCGCCCGCTCGTGCGCCGTGCACGTGCAGGCCATGCTCGACTTCCAGGCCATGGGCATCCCGACGGTGGACTACGGCAACAACATCCGCCAGGTGGCTTTCGACGAAGGCGTGAAGAACGCCTTCGATTTCCCCGGCTTTGTGCCCGCGTACATCCGTCCGCTGTTCTGCGAAGGCAAGGGGCCGTTCCGCTGGGTGGCACTCTCGGGCGATCCAGAGGACATCCGCAAGACCGACGCCAAGATCAAGGAACTGTTCCCCGACAACCAGCATGTGCACCGCTGGCTGGACATGGCGGGCGAGCGCATTGCCTTCCAGGGCCTGCCCGCACGCATTTGCTGGCTGGGCCTGGGTGAGCGCCACCTTGCGGGCCTGGCCTTCAACGAGATGGTGAAGAACGGCGAGCTGAAGGCACCCATCGTGATCGGCCGCGACCACCTGGACACCGGCAGCGTGGCCAGCCCCAACCGCGAGACCGAGGGCATGAAGGACGGCACCGACGCCGTGAGCGACTGGCCGCTGCTCAACGCGCTGCTCAACACCGCGGGCGGCGCCACCTGGGTCAGCCTGCACCACGGCGGTGGCGTGGGCATGGGCTACTCGCAGCACTCGGGCATGGTCATCGTGGCCGATGGCACCGATGCGGCTGCCGAGCGCCTGGCGCGCGTGCTGGTCAACGACTGCGGCAGCGGCGTGATGCGCCATGCCGACGCGGGCTACGAACTGGCGGTGCAGACGGCGAAGCAGCAAGGCCTGAAGCTGCCGATGGTGCCGGGTGCAGACGGAGCGCGCTGATGCCTGCCACTGACCCTGCAGGGGCCGCTTCGCCAGGTGTGCCGGGCGCGCCGGGTGCGCTGGATGCGCTGGGTGGTGCGGCGGACTCTCCGGCCGGCTCCCCACGGGGCGAGGCCGCGCACTGGTTTGATCTGCGCACGGTGCCTGCCACCCACTGGAAGAACGGTGGCGGCACCACGCGCGAGCTGGTGTGCTGGCCGCCCGGTGCGGGCAACGAGGCCTTTGGCTGGCGCGTGAGCGTGGCCCGCATCGCGGCGCCGGGGCCGTTTTCGGCGTTCATGGGGGTGGACCGTCAGATCATGCTGCTCGACGGCGATGGCGTGACGCTGCATGGCGAACAGGCCGAGCTGTGCCACACGCTGCAGCAGCGCTGGCAGCCCTGGGGCTTTGCGGGTGAGCAGCCGCTGCACAGCCGCCTGATCGGCGGGCCGTCGACCGACTTCAACCTGATGCTGCGCCGAGGCCAGTGGCAGGGCCGCATGCAGGTGGTGCACGACACGGCCACGGTGGGCGCCACGGGGGCCGGGCTGTGCATGGTGCTGCAGGGCCAGTGGGCGGTGTTGGGCGGCGAGGCGGCGCGTATGCTGCAACCCGGGCAGGGCCTGTGGTGGCATGGGCCCATGGGCGCACGGGTGCTGCAGCCCTTGCAGCCGCTGTCGCCCGAGGTCGCCAACCCCCATCCTTTTGCGCCCGATGAGCGGCCTGCGCTGGTCTGGGTGGACGTGGTGGCCTTGAATTCATCATCAAAATCGCCTTCAGCGCTTATCCAATAAGCGCTTTCAGCTATCAAAATCGTAGTAAAAGAGCCCAGCCCCATGCCTGATCGCATCGATTCCTTACCCGGCCCCAGCGCCGATGGCATTTGGCACGGCTTGCTGGCCGTGCCGGCGCTGGTGCAGCCCGATGTACCCGTGCCGCCCGGCGCGCGCGTCAGCATCGTCGTGCAGCAAGGGCAGATGCGGTGGGTGGGTCCGGACGCGGCACTGCCCCCCGGCTGGCAGCACCTCCATCGCAGGCAAGGGGCGGGCGCGCTGGTCACGCCGGGCCTCGTCGACTGCCATACCCACCTGGTCTACGGCGGCCAGCGCGCCAACGAGTTCGCCATGCGCCTGGCCGGCGCCAGCTATGAGGACGTGGCAAAAGCGGGCGGCGGCATTGTGTCGTCGGTGAAGGCCACCCGCGCAGCCACTGAAGACGAACTCTTCGCCCAGGCCGCCCCGCGCCTGCAGGCGCTGCTGGATGAAGGCGTGTGCGCCATCGAGATCAAGTCCGGCTACGGCCTGGCCCTGGAGCACGAGCGCAAGCAGCTGTGCGTGGCCCGCCGTCTGGGCGAGGCATTCGGCGTGACGGTGCGCACGACCTTCCTCGGCGCGCATGCGCTGCCCCCCGAGTTTGCAGGGCGCAGCCAGGACTACACCGACCTGGTCTGCAATGAGATGTTGCCCGCACTGGCCGCCGAAGGCCTCGTGGATGCGGTCGATGTGTTCTGCGAACGCATCGCCTTCACGCTGGCCGAGACGGAGCAGGTGTTCCAGGCTGCGCAAAAGCTGGGCATTCCGCCCAAGCTGCATGCCGAGCAGCTGTCGGACATGGGCGGGGCGGCCCTGGCCGCGCGCTACGGCGCACTGTCGTGCGACCACATCGAGCACCTGTCGCAGCAAGGCATTACCGCCATGAAGGCCGCAGGCACCGTGGCCGTGCTGCTGCCAGGCGCCTACTACACGCTGCGCGACACGCACCTGCCGCCCATTGAGGCCCTGCGCTCGGCGGGCGTGCCCATGGCCGTCTCCACCGATCACAACCCTGGCACCTCGCCTGCGCTCAGCCTGCTGCTCATGGCCAACATGGCCTGCACGCTGTTTCGCCTGACGGTGCCCGAGGCGATGGCCGGTATCACCACCCATGCTGCACGCGCGCTGGGCCTGCAAGATACCCACGGCCTGATCGCATCGGGCCGCCCCGCCAACTTCGTGCTGTGGCCCGTGGGCGAGGCCGCCGAGCTGGCCTACTGGGTGGGCCACAAGCCCGCTGCCACCATCGTGCGCCAGGGGCGTATCCACGGAGCCATGCCATGACGACGAAGCAGCTGTTCGCCGCCAACGCCCTGCTGCCCACCGGCTGGGCGCGCGATGTGCTCGTCGCCTGGGACGGGGCAGGGCGCATCACGCACGTCGCTGCGGACAGCGCTGCACCCGCAGGCACGCCGGTCGCGCCCGGCCCGCTGATCCCCGGCATGCCCAACCTGCATTCGCACGCGTTTCAGCGCGCGTTTGCGGGCCTGACCGAATACCGCGCGCAAAGCCAGGACAGCTTCTGGAGCTGGCGCAATCTGATGTACCGGTTTGCCGCGCGCATCACGCCCGAGTCGCTGGAGTCCATTGCGACCTGGCTCTATATAGAGATGCTGGAGGCGGGTTACACCAGCGTGTGCGAGTTCCACTACGTGCACCACAGCCCGGACGGCACACCCTACGCCGACGATGCCACGCTGTCGCTGGCGCTGCTGCGCGCGGCGCAGCGTGCGGGCATCGGCATTACGCTGCTGCCCGTGCTCTACCAGACCAGCGGTTTCGGCGCGAAGCCGCCGCGTGCCGACCAGGCGCGCTTCATCCGCAGCACCGATAGCATGCTATCTTTATTGGAGCGCCTGGCGACCGCCACACAAGCGCTGGGGGCCAATTTGGGCCTTGCCCCGCATTCGCTGCGGGCTGTGCCGCCCGACAGTCTGACTGCTGCCGTGCAGGGCCTCACGGCGCTGAACCCCCAGGCGCCCATCCACATCCACATCGCCGAGCAGACGCAGGAGGTGGAAGACTGCATCGCCTGGAGCGGCCAGCGCCCCGTGCAATGGCTGCTCGACCATGCGCCGGTGGACAAACGCTGGTGCCTGGTGCATGCCACGCACATGACGCCGCAGGAATATGCCGACGCCGCTGCCACCGGCGCCGTGGCTGGCATCTGCCCCACCACCGAAGCCAACCTGGGCGACGGCATCTTCGACATGCCGCTGTGGCTGCAGCACGGCGGCCGCTGGGGCGTGGGCTCGGACAGCCACGCCTGCGTGAACGCGGCCGAGGAGCTGCTGATGCTGGAATACGGCCAGCGCCTGTCGCTGCGCCAGCGCAATGTGCTGGCCACGGCAGCGCAGCCCGAAGTGGCCACGGCCATGACGCTCCAGGCGGTGCAGGGCGGATCGCAGGCATCCGGCCGCGCGATCGGTGGACTGGCCGTGGGCCAGCAGGCCGACATGGTGGCGCTGGACGCCCAGCACGTGGCGCTGGCGGGCTTGCCCGCGCACAGCATGCTGTCGGCCCACGTGTTCGGCAGCCACCGCACCTCGGCCATCGCCAGCCTGTGGGTGGCGGGCGCCCAGCGCGTGGCGCAGGGCCGCCATGTCCTCCACGATTCAGCTGCGCAGGCGTTTGTAGCCGCGCGCTCCATGACCATTGCAGCGGGTTGAAACCCCGGGCCCTTGGACTCCAACCCATTTGTTATCCATGACCACCACGCCTCCGCCCTTCACCTTTCACCAGGGCACAGCGCCCCTGCTGATCTCCATGCCCCACGCGGGCACCTATGTGCCGCCGCAGCTCGCCGCGCGCTTCACCGACGAGGCCCGCCACGTGCCCGACACCGACTGGCACATGGAGCGCCTCTACGCGTTTGCGAAAGACCTGGGCGCATCCATCCTCGTCGCCACACATTCGCGCTACGTGGTGGACCTGAACCGCCCGCCCGATGGCGCAAGCCTGTACCCCGGCCAGAGCGTCACCGGCCTGTGCCCCGTGGACACCTTTGACGACACGCCCATCTATGCGCAAGGCGATGTGCCGGATGACGCCGAGATCGCCGCGCGCCGCAACGCCGTCTGGGTGCCGTACCACGCGCAGCTGCGGGCGGAGCTGGACCGCATCCGCGCCCTGCACGGCGTGGCGGTGCTGTGGGATGCGCATTCGATCCGCTCGGTGCTGCCGCGCTTTTTTGACGGCAAGCTGCCCGACCTGAACCTGGGCACGGCCGACGGCGCGAGCTGCGACCCGGCGCTCGCTGCCGAGCTGCTGGCCATTGCCCAGTCGGCGCCCGGCTACACGGGCGTGCTCAACGGCCGCTTCAAGGGCGGCCACATCACACGGCACTATGGCCAGCCCGCGCACAACATCCACGCGGTGCAGCTGGAGATGACCCAGTGCAGCTACATGCAGGAGGCCTTGCCGTTTGACTACCTGCCCGAGGTGGCGGCGGGGGTGCAGCCGCACCTTGCGCGCATGCTGACCGCCGCGCTGGCGTTTGCCGCCGCGCACCGCTGCTGAAATACTCCTGTTTTGATAGCTGCTGGCGCTTATTGGATAAGCGCTAGGGGCCGAAAAGGCTTGAAATTCAGGCGCTGCGCTGCGCCATGGCCTCGCCCAGCTGAATGGCCCGCGCGGGTGCCCAGGCGGGGTTGAAGGTGAGCGGCCCCTGCGGGAACAGCATCACCACCGTGGAGCCCAGCAAAAAGCGCCCCATCTCCTCGCCCTTTTGCAGGCGCACCTGGCCGGGCGCGTAGTCCCACTGGCGCGGCGTGCCGGGGCGGGGCGGGTTCACCTGGCCATGCCACACGGTGGCCATGCTGCCCACGATGGTGGCGCCCACCAGCACCAGCACGAAGGGGCCGTGGTCCGACTCAAACACGCAGACCACGCGCTCATTGCGCGCAAACAGGCCGGGCACGCCGCGCGCGGTGGTGGGGTTGACCGAAAACAGGTCGCCGGGCACATGGACCATGCGCGTGAGCGTGCCCGCGCAGGGCATGTGGATGCGGTGGTAGTCGCGCGGGCTGAGGTACAGCGTGGCGAAGTGGCCGTTCTCGAAGCGCGCGCCCAGCGCTGCGTCACCGCCCACCAGGGCGGTGGTGGAGTAGCTGTGGCCCTTGGCCTGGAAGATCTGGTCTTTGGCAACGGGGCCGAACTGGCTGATGGCGCCGTCCACGGGGCAGATCAGGTCAGCGCCGGCCAGCGGGCGGGCGCCGGGTTTCAGGGCCCGCGTGAAGAAATCGTTGAAGCTGGCGTAGCTGGCAATGTCGGGGTTGGCCGCCTCGGCCATGTTCACCTTGTAGCGGCCCACAAACCAGCGGATCACCGAGGTGGTGAGCCCACCCAGCTGCGCCGATGCGAATCGGCCGGCGAGGGATGTCAGTGCCTGTTTGGGCATCAGATATTGCGGCAGCACTGCCAGGCGATCAGACACGGGGGGGCCCTTCAAAGACGAAAGCGGACGATTCTATCGGCGCGGGCGGGCGTGGCCGGCTCGGACCTTCGCTCAAACCCCGAGGTACTGCTCCAGCAGCGCGGGCTCTGCATGCAGCGCATGCGAGCTGCCCTCGAACACCACCTGGCCCTTGACCAGGATGATGTTGCGGTCGGTGATCTGGGTGACGTGCTTCCAGTTCTTGTCCACGATCACGCTGCTGATGCCGCTGTCCTTGATGACGCTGCAGATGCGCCAGATCTCGCGCGCAATCAGTGGCGCCAGGCCCTCGGTGGCTTCGTCGAGGATGAGCACGTCGGGGTTGGTCATCAGCGCGCGGCCGATGGTGAGCATCTGCTGCTCGCCCCCGCTGAGCTGCTGGCCGCCGTGCGACAGCCGCTCCTTCAGGCGCGGAAAGGTCTCCAGCACGCGCTCGTAGGTCCAGTCGCGCTGGCCGCGCGTGCCGGCGCGGGCGGCCATCTGCAGGTTCTCGACCACGCTCAGGTTGCCAAAGATGCCGCGCCCCTCGGGCACGTAGGCGATGCCGAGGCGCGCCACCTCGTAGGGCGGCTTGCCCGTCATGTCGCGGCCGGCCACGGCCACTGTGCCCGAGCGGGGTTTGACCAGGCCCATCAGCGACTTGAGCAGCGTGCTCTTGCCCATGCCGTTGCGGCCCATGAGGCCAATCGTTTCGCCCTGACCCACGGTGAAGTCAACGCCGTGCAGGATATGGCTGCTGCCGTAGAAGGTGTGGATGCCCTTGGCATCGATCCATGGAGTGGTCATCTCAGTGGTCCTCTCCGAGGTAGGCGGCCTGCACGGCGGCATCGGCACGCACGTCGCCGGGCGTGCCGTGCGCGATCACCTCGCCATTGACCATGACCGTGAGGCGGTCGGCCAGCGCGAACACGGCGTCCATGTCGTGCTCCACCAGCATGATGGCGTGCGCGGGCTTGAGGCGCTGCAGCAGCTCGACCATGCGCTCGGCTTCGGCCACGCCCATGCCGGCCAGCGGTTCGTCGAGGAGCAGCACGCGCGGCTCGGTGGCCAGCGTCATGGCGATCTCCAGCTGGCGCTGTTCGCCGTGGCTCATGGCGCCCGCGATGGCCGTGCGCCGGTCTTTGAGGCCAGAAAGCTCGATGGCGCTTTCCAGACGGGCGTTGGTAGCTCTGTTTTTGATAGTGGCAGAGCGGGTGTCCTGCCACCAGCGCAGAGGGTTCCAGGGCTGCTGCGCATCGCGCGACTGCGCGGCCAGGCGCACGTTTTCGTGCACGGTGAGCGGCAGGAAGATGTTGGTCTTCTGGTAGCTGCGGCCCAGGCCCTGGCGCGAGATGCGCTCGGGCGCCCAGCCGGTCACGTCGGTGCCACCCAGCAGCACCTTGCCTGCGGTAGGCGGCAGGTCGCCCGAGAGCAGGTTGGTCAGCGTGGACTTGCCTGCGCCGTTGGGGCCGATGACGGCGTGGATGCGGCCCCGCCACAGGTCCACCGACACGTTGTTGACGGCCGCCAGCCCGCCAAAGCGCTTGGTCACCTGCTGGGCGGACAGGAGAACTTCAGCCATGGTCCGGCCCCTTTGGCGATGCAGCGGGAAGAGGGGGCGAAGCCGCGTCGCGGGGGCGGGCCAGCATGCCCAGCAGTCCGCGCGGTGCGGCCACCACCACCAGCACGATGAAGCCGCCCATCAGCAGCTGCCAGTGCTTGGTGATGTCCTTGAACACATGCAGCAGGTACTCAAACGCAAAGGCCCCCACGATGGCGCCCGCGAAGTTGCCCATGCCGCCCAGGATGACCATCATGATGGCGTGCGCGCTCATGTGAAAGCCCATCAGCTCGGGGTTCACGTAACCCGTTTGCGCACCCCACAGATAGCCCGCCAGACCCGCCAGCGCGCCCGCCACGGTGAATGCCGTGAGCTTGTAGCCCTGCGTGCCGAAGCCCATGGCGCGCATGCGGTGCTCGTTGATGCGGATGCCCGAGAGCGCGCGGCCCAGCGGGCTCCACAGCAGGCGGCGCAGCAGCGCGTAGACGGCGACGACCAGGGCCAGGGTGAAGTAGTAGAAGGTCTTGCGGCCCTCCAGGTCGAAAGGCAGCCAACCGAGGATGGACGCGTCGGGCCGGAAGTTGATGTACAGGCCGTCCGAGCCGCCCAGCGCCTTGTTGTCGAAGAACAGATAGAACACCATCTGCGCGAACGCCATGGTGACCATGATGAAGTAGATACCGTGCGTGCGCACCACGAAGAAACCGATGACGAGCGCCGCCAGCGCGGAGCCACCCACGGCCAGCGGCAGCGTCCACCACAGGCTGACCGGCGCGTCGGCCGGAGTAAGAAAGGCCAGCGCATAACCCGCCACACCGAAGTAGGCCGCGTGCCCCAGCGACACCAGGCCGGTCACGCCCTGCAACAGGTCCAGGCTCATCGCAAAGATGGCCATGATCATCATGCGCGTGACCATCTGCACATAGAAGTCGCTGCCCACGAAAGGGAAGGCGAGCAGCGCAACAAGGCCGAGGACCAGCGTGAACTGCACGCTGCGCGGCAGTACTTCGATATTGGCGCGCGGAGTGCTCATTGTTTAAAGAGACCTTCGGGTTTCCACAGCAGCACGGCCGCCATCAGCATATAGACCAGCATGCCCGCCACCTGCGGCAGCAGCACCTTGCCGAAGGTGTCCACCAGGCCCACCAGCAAGGCAGAAATCAGGGCACCGCGCACCGAGCCGATGCCGCCGATCACCACCACCACAAAGCACATGATGAGCACCGAAGAGCCCATGTTGGGGTAGACGCTGGACACCGGCGCGGCCACCATGCCCGCCACTGCCGCCAGCCCCACGCCCAGCGCGAACACGATGGCGTGGATGAGCTTGATGTTCACGCCCAGCGACTCGGCCATGTCGCGGTTGAACGCGCCGGCCCGGATCTTCATGCCGAGCCGGGTCTTGGAAATCAGCAGATACAGCGCCACGGCCAGCGCCAGGCAAATGCCCGACATGAAGAGCCGGTAGACGGGGTAGGAGAGGGTGTCGGTCAACGGGATCGACCAGTTCAGCGCGGCGGGAATGGCCACGCCATGCACGTCGTCGCCCCACAGCAGTGAGCGCAGCTCTTCGAAGATGTAGATCAGGCCGAAAGTGAGCAGCACCTGGTCGAGGTGGTCGCGGTGGTAGAAGTGCCGGAACAGCAGCCATTCGAGCGCCAAGCCAAATACCACTGCCAGCGCGGCGCCCCCCAGGATGGCCAGCGTGAGGCTGCCGAAATGCCCCGACAGCGAGTACGCGAGATAGGCCCCCAGCATGTAGAAGCTGCCATGCGCGAGGTTCACCACGCCCATGATGCCGAAGATCAGCGTGAGACCGGCCGCCAGCATGAACAGCAGCAGGCCGTACTGCACGCTGTTGAGCAGCTGGATCAGGAAAGTGGCGAAGTCCATGGATGCGTGAAATGGGGCGGGCCGAGCGAGGGCAGCCGAGCAAGGGCCGCCCCG
>NZ_JBMIRS010000233.1:0-2227 GCF_049198005.1 Paracidovorax sp. MALMAid1276
AGACGGAAGGGGATATCCCACAAGGAGCTCGACAAGAACAGAACCTGCGCTTCCAAGGGCAATACCTCGACCGGGAGACGGGGCTGCACTACAACACGTTCCGGTACTACGATGCTGATATTGGGAGATTTATCAGCCCGGACCCGATAGGGTTGGAGGGTGGGATCAACCTGGGGAGTTACTCGCCGAATCCGATTGGTTGGATTGATCCATGGGGGTTGAATACCAAACCGAGGCTGCCGCCATCAATTATTGTTCAGCAAGGCGGAATTACTATTGAGCACTACTACACTGGGGGCGACCATTTGCCAGCTCATGCCCACGTAAAGGGCGGAGGTGCTGAAACCAAGATTGGCCAAAATGGAAAACCAATCAAAGGTTCCCCAGAGCTAAGTTCAAAACAAAGAAATGTAGTGACTGCAAACAAGGCAAAAATTAGATCGTCAATAGACAAGATTAAACGCTGGGCCAAGGCGAATGGTGTTAAGGGAGGATGTTAATCATGGAATGGGTCTGGGTCTTTCATGGTGAAGGAGCAAACTTTTCATCTGCTGCATTTTCTAGTAAAGAGTCAGCAGAGGAGTGGATTCTGCGTCACGAAGTTAGTGGTGTTTTGACAAAGATGCCAGTCAATGTGGGTATTTATGATTGGGTTGTGGCGAGCGGATATTTTTCGCCAAAATATCCTTCTCAGAAATCGCCTGAATTCATTCAGAGATTTTCAAGTGCATATTTAGAGCATTTTCACTATGTCTCGGGAGTATCTGGTGGTGCTGTGGAAAATATTTGAACAAAAGTCACGCAGGCATTTAGGGCGTTGAAAGAAGCCGCACAGTCGCTGTCTATATCACGCGGTGCCATAGCACTCAGTCAAACATACCGCTCAATTCCATGATAAACCAAAGTGCGCCAATGTACCAAACACGGCAGCTTTGGCATATTGGGTAATTGTAAATGCTCTGATATTAATGGTTTGTACTATGAAAATGGGGATATTGCTGTCCTTGATTGTGGCGTGAATGCGGTTGCGTTTGGCAGTGTTATCAAGCGTTTGAATATTCGAGATGTATCCGTTGACGAAGTGGGACTTGTTGATTTTGATTATGTTGGAGGGCGTCTTTTCGATGGCCTGATTGCGAAATTTGGAGAGGGTAGCTCCGGAGGAGATGGTGTTCTTTGCCTTTTGAGTCAGACAACAAAAAAAATGCTGTGGTTTCTATTTCTGGATAACGGCAACCCTTTTTGTGATGAAGAGCTATTTGGAGATGATATTCATCTTCGTAGCACCAATGGTGCAGTTTTCTCGATACCTGTTCATCGTCCGCAGTTTATTAGGGTGATAAAGGCTTCTGAATTTTAGTCGATATTAAATAAATTAAATCTGGCAGGCACCCTAGCCTGATCCAGAAACTCAGCGGCAAACACACCGCCCAGACATTTGCGTGGGACGAAGAAAGCCGCCTCACAGCAGTCACCACCACCCAGCGCCCCGGCACCGAACACGCAACCACCCAAACCACCCGGTTCGACTACGACGCCATAGGCCGCCGGGTGGCCAAACACGACAGCTTTGGCACCACGGTCTTCATCTGGGAAGGCATGCGCCTCATCGAAGAGCGCAGAGGCAGCGCCATCATCAGCTACGTGTACGAGCCGGACAGCTACGTTCCGCTGGCGCGGCTGGATGCTGAGGGAGAGAGAACAGAACAGGGTGGGCTGGGCACCACCCAAGATGTGCGGCAGCCACAAACATCAAAAACCATAGCTGCCAGCGCAAGCCAGAAAAGCGCTACAGGCCAAAAACACCCAAACTATTCCCAGCAATCGGCCAACGACACATTGGAAGCGAGTTACTGGCAAGCGCTCAACCCCAAGGGCACAGCCCAAAACACCGGCACAGACTGCCCCAGCGCAAACGCCAAGCTGTGCGAGGTGTACTACTTCCACACCGACCAGGTCGGCCTGCCCGAAGAACTGAGCAACGCCCAAGGCCAGATCATCTGGCAAGCCCAGTACAAGACCTGGGGCTCAACAGTAGAAGAACGCTGGGAAGCGAGACGCCTGCACGGAGCCAAAGTGCAGGGGGAGACGGAAGGGGATATCCCACAAGGAGCTCGACAAGAACAGAACCTGCGCTTCCAAGGGCAATACCTCGACCGGGAGACGGGGCTGCACTACAACACGTTCCGGTACTACGATGCTGATATTGGGAGATTTATCAGCCCGG